>NZ_JBHVDD010000122.1:0-23622 GCF_042802995.1 Streptomyces sp. NPDC057438 | reverse complement strand
GGCCCCAGCCCCGGCCCCGGCCCCACCCCCCGCCCCCCGCCCCCCCCCCACGACCCGACCGTCCCCGATACCCCGCGGGCCTCAGTCGCCCGACCGGATGCGGGCGATCAACTCCCGCTTCAGGACCTTCCCGCTGGGGCCGAGCGGGAAGGCGTCGACGAACAGCACCTCGCGCGGGTACTTGTAGGCGGCCATCCGTTCCTTCGCCCATGCCACGATCCCGGCGGCGAGCGCGGCGTCGGCCCGCACGCCGGCCCGCGCCACGACGACCGCGTACACCTCCTCGCCGTGCACCTCGTGCGGGATGCCGACGACCGCGACCTGGTCGATCGCCGGGTGGCGGGTCAGCGTCTCCTCCACCTCGCGGGGGTACACGTTGTAGCCGCCGCGCAGGACCATGTCCTTCTTGCGGTCCACGATGGACAGACAGCCGTCGGCGTCCTTCACGCCGATGTCCCCGGAGCGGAACCAGCCGTCCACGATCGCCCTGGCGGTCGCCTCCGGCCGGTTCAGATAGCCGGCCATCACGTTGTGCCCCCGGATGACGACCTCGCCCCGCTCACCGGCGGGCAACAGCTCGATCGCGTCCTCGACGTCCGCCCTGGCGATCTCGACGTCGACACCCCAGATCGGCCGGCCCACGGTGCCCGGTCTGCGCGGCCACGCCTTCTGGTTGTAGGCCACCACCGGAGAGGTCTCGGTCAGGCCGTAGCCCTCGTAGACCGGGCAGCCGAACACCGCCTCGAACTCGTCGAGCACCTTCACCGGCAGCGCCGCGCCGCCCGAGAACGCCCGGTCGAGCTTCGTCGGCCGCGGGTCCTTTCGGGCCTCGGCGAGCAGGGCCAGATACATGGTCGGCACGCCCATGAACAGCGTGCAGTGTTCGCTCGCCATCAGGTCCAGCGCCTGCCGCGCGTCGAACCTGGGCATCAGCACCAGGGTCGCCCCCGCCTGGAAGCAGGTGCTCATCCCGCAGATCTGGCCGAAGGTGTGAAAGAGCGGCAGCGCGCCGAGCAGGACGTCGTCGGGCCGGAAGTCGAACGGTGAGTGCAGCGTCGTCGTCACGTTCATCACGACGTTCAGATGGGTGATCATCGCCCCCTTGGGCCGCCCGGTCGTGCCGGAGGTGTAGAGGACGACCGCGAGGTCGCCGGGGGCGCGCGGGACGTGGCGCTCGATGGGCGTGGCCGACTCCGCGAGCGCGTCGAGGCGCGGCGGCCCACCCTCCTCCCGCCCCTCCTCCCGGGCCACGGTGAACACGGGGGTGCCGGTGGCCGCCGCGCCCCTGCCGCCCTCGGACAGCAGGGGCGCGGCGCAGACCAGCGCCTTCGCGCCCGAGTCGCGCAGGACGTAGGCGATCTCGTCCGCCCTGAGCAGCGCGTGCACCGGTACGGCCACCGCGCCGAGCGCGAGGACGCCGAAGTACGCCATCGGGAAGTGCGGTGTGTTGGGCAGGAGCAGGGCGACCTTGTCGTCGGGGCCGATGCCGTGGTCGCGCAGCACGGCCGCGTACCGCCGGGCACCGGCCCACAGGTCGCGGTACGACACCTTCCGCGAGTCGAAGACGACCGCCGGGTGGTCCGGGCGGCGCAGGGCGGACTCGGCGAGTACGGAGGCCACGGAGAGGGACATCCGCGTCTCAGCGGCCCGCGCTCGCGGCCAGCCGCGCCTTGTCCGGCTTCCCGACGGCGGTGAGCGGCAGCTCCGGACGGATGTCGATCTCGGCCGGGACGTGCTTCGGGGAGAGCGCGGTGCTCACCCGCTCGCGCAGCTCCGCGGTGGTGACGGTGCCGCCCTCACGCAGCACGACCGCGGCGTGCGGGTGCTCGACCCGGTCCTCGTCCCGCACACAGAACACCGCCGCCTGGACGACGTCCGGGTGGGCCATGAGGGCGTTCTCGACCGTCAGGGGGTGGATCTTGATCCCGTTGGCCTTCAGTACATCGGCGACCCGGCCGTGGATGTGGAGGTAGCCGCGCTCGTCGACGCGGCCGAGATCGCCGGTGTGCACCCAGCCGTCCCTGACCGTACGGGCGGTCAGCTCCGGGTCCGCCACGTACGCACGCATCGCGAAGGGCGAGCGCACACAGATCTCCCCGGTTGCCCCGGCCGGCAGGTCGCCGTGGTCGTGCTCGTCGCGGATCCGGACCTCACCGACCAGCGGACGTCCTACGGTGAGCCGCAGTTCGGGGTCCGCGTGCTCGGGCGGGGTGAGCATGCTGATCGCGCCCGTCTCGCTCGTGCCGTAGACCTGGATGAGTACCTCGCCGAAGATCTTGACGGCGTCGGCCAGGCGCTCCGGGGACGCGGGGCACCCGGTGTAGCAGAGCATCTGGAGGCTGGAGAGGTCGGTGGTGGTGACCTCAGGGTGGTCCATCAGCAGGTACAGCTGCGGGGGCGAGATCAGCATGCGGGTGATCCCGTGCTCCGCCACGGCCCGCAGGACCTCGCCCGCGTCGAATCCGTCGTGGATGACCACCGATCCGCCGGACGCGAGCGAGTCGTCGGCCGTCGCGCCGCTGGAGTGGCTCATCGGCAGGGTGGCGAGATAGGCGGCGCGCCAGGCCATCGTCAGCCCGGCGGTGATGTACGTGTTGCGGGCCCGGAAGTCGACGGCGATGCCCTTCGGCCTGCCCGTGGTCCCGCTGGTGTAGGTCACCACGGCAGCCCGGTCGAGCGGGATCTCGATGCCGGAGGCGTCGAACGCCTCGGCGTCCGCCGTCGTCACGTCGAGCACGTCGGCGCCCAGGTCGCCCCAGCCGAGGAGGGTGAGCGGGGTGGGCAGACGGTCGCGCAGTTCACGGGCGAGAGGGAGGTGCTCGGCGTCGACCGCGAGGTGTGTCGCCCCCGTCTCCTGGAGGATCGTGAGCTTGGCGTCCATGGTGATCTGGTCGCCGGGGTCGACCGCGTTGGTCGTCTGCAGATGGACGACGGTGGCGCCGGTGAGGTTGGCCGCGTGGCGGAGGACGAGGGTCGCGGGGGAGTTGGTGACGGTCAGGACGGCGACGACGGGTGCGTCCTCGTCCGCCTGACCACCGCCGTCCGTCGCGTCCGTCGTCCCGTTCCCGTGCCCGCGCAGGACCTGCGCGGCGGAGCGGATCGAGCGGGTCAACTCGGCCCCGGTGAAGGTCTCGTCGCGCCACGACAGGACGACCTTCCCGGGTTCGGCGGACATGACGTCGAGGATCTTGCCGACGTACGTCTCGTGCGCGGGAATGGACGCGCGCACGGGTGTGGATGCGTTCTCAGGCATGGAGGGGTCCCGATCTGGCGTGGGCCGGCTGTGTGAGGTCGTGCCGAGTCGACGTCAGAGCCGTGTCGCCGAGGCCTGCTCGGGGTGCCGTGAGCGCGGCAGCTCCAGTTCCGTCCAGATTCCGTCCAGCGCCTCGACGAAGTTCCGCACCTCCTCGGGGGTGTGTACGGCTCCGGGGGCGATCCGCAGGATCTCCTCGCCGACCCGGACGCTCGGCGCGTTGATCGACTGGACGTAGATGCCGTGGCGTTCCAGCAGGATGTCCGAGGCCTTCTTGCACGTGTGGTCGTCGCCCACGAGGACGGACACGATATGGGACCTGTCCGAGATGAAGGGAATTCCGCGCTCCCTGAGGAGCCGGTGCATCGACTGCGCGTTGGTCCGCAGCGTGTCGCGTTCCGTGTCCGAATTCCTCAGGTGCCGGACCGCGGCGAGGCTGCCGGCCACGAATGCCGGGGGCAGCGCGGTGGTGAAGATGAAGGAGCGGGAGAGCGCCCGCACCGCGTCGACCAGGACGGAGGGGCCCGCGATGTAGCCGCCGGTGGTGCCGAATCCCTTGGCCAGCGTTCCCATGATCACGGTGAACTCGTCGGCCAGCCCCAGACTCGCGGCGATGCCGGCGCCCTGCGGTCCGTACATCCCGACCGCGTGGACCTCGTCGAGGAAGGTCATCGCGTCGTACCGCTTCGCGATGTCGACGATCTCAGCGAGGGGTGCGATATCGCCCGCCATCGAGTAGACGGATTCCATGACGATCATTTTCGGTCGGTCGGGGTCCGCGGCGGAGAGCAGTTCTTCCAGATGGGCGCAGTCGTTGTGGCGGAATATGTGTTTCTCGGCACGGCTGTGCCGGAGACCGTCGATGATCGAGGCGTGGTTCAGCTCGTCCGAGAAGACGACACAGTCCTTCAGGCGTCCGGCGAGAATGGAGAGGGCGCCGTCGTTGGCGGTGTAACCGGAGGTGAAGAGGAGCGCGTCCTCCTTGCCGTGCAGGTCCGCGAGTTCCTTTTCGAGCAGCACGTGATAGTGGTTCGTGCCCGCGATGTTCCGGGAACCGCCGGCCCCCGCGCCGAACGCGTCAACGGTGTCCTTGATCGCGGCGAGTACCCCTGGATGCTGTCCCATCCCCAGATAGTCGTTGCTGCACCACACACTGATTTCGGCGGAAGAACCGTCCAGTTTGCTCGACGCCGCCGGGAAGCGGCCGGCCAGCCGGCCGATCTCAAGGAATTCACGTTTTCCTCCGGCGGCCTCCAGATCCTTCATGTGCTGGGAAAAGGCAGGCAGGTACTGGGTCATGATGAATTGCAGCTCCGTCCCGTATGTCGGCGGCAATGGATGGGCGCTGTCGTCCGAGTCGCAAGAGAGTCTTTCGGCGGGGGCATATCGTCTCGGTATCGCGGGCCGCGACACGGGGCCCGACGTCGGTCGAGAAATCGAGGACCGCGGGATCATGACCCTGCCGCGCGGTTTTCCGGCCCCTGACGGCATCGGCCCGCGGCGCGACCGCATGTGGCCGGTCCCGAGGTGCTGGAGCGACGCGCCATCGCCCTCGTGACCGTGGACCGGCCCCCTCGACCGGAGCCCGGCGCTGTCAGGTCTCCTTGCGTCGGGCGAGCGTGATGCCGTCGGCCATGGTGAGCATGCTCAGGTCCACCCGCTCGTCCGCGCGCAGCCGGGCGTTGAGTTCACGGATGCCCGCCGTGTCGGCGTCCGTGAACTGCGGATCGGCGACCCGGCCGAAGAAGAGGGTGTTGTCCACGACGACGAGGCCGCCGGGTGCGAGCAGGTCCAGGGACAGCTCGTAGTACCGCGGGTAGTTCGCCTTGTCCGCGTCGATGAACACCAGGTCGAAGACGCCCGGGCCCTCGTCGGCGAGCAGCTTCTCCAGGGTTTCCGCCGCGTCACCCACCCGGAGGTCGATCAGGGAGTCCACCCCGGCCCGCTTCCAGAACTCCGCGCCGATCGACGGCCAGCGGTCGGTGATGTCGCACGTCACCAGTCGCCCGTCGGCAGGCAGGGCGCGGGCCATGCACAGGGTGCTGTAACCGGTGAAGGTGCCGATCTCCAGGACCGCGGCCGCCCGGGTGAGCCGGACCAGCAGCGCGAGGAACTGGCCTTCCTCCGCGGGGACTTGAAGGGCGACGCCGCCGGGCAGCCCGGCGGTCGCTTCGCGCAGTTCCAGCAGGAGGTCGTCCTCGCGCAGCGAGGTCTCCCTGACGTACTCGAGAAGCCGTGGCGTCATGCCGATCTGCTCAGCCATGGGGGGATCTCCGTCCCGGTGGGAGTCGGTGTGAGCGGCACGCCGAGGGGGCGGGGGAGCACCGGACGACGAGCCGGGGCGTGCTCGGGTACGGACCCGCCTCGGCTTCGCTCCGCGCGCTCAGAACCCGGCGTGCCCGGGGGTGGGGGGAACCTGGGGGCCGTGGCCGCCCACGCCCTCGTCGTCGGCGCCGTGCCACAGCCTGGAGTCGTAGGGGATGTCGGACACCGGCACGGTGGGTCGTTCGCCCGCCGGCGGGCGGGCCGGCACCGCCCCGGCGGGTTCACCCACGACCGCGCGGACATGGACGCGCAGCCGTTCCACGTCGTCGGCCAGTCGGGAGAGCGCGGGCGGCTCGCCGAATCCGGAGGACCGCAGTGAACCGACGCAGTGCGCCAGCCGGTCGACGGTGCTGAGCAGTTCCCTGATGACGGCTGCGGGCATCGAGCGTCCTCCGTGTCTGCCTAAGAGGTGCCCGCGCCGGAGACCGGGAGCGAGCTCAGACGATCGCGGAGGGTGCCGTGCACCGCGTCCGGATGGTCATTGAGGAAGAAGTGGCCGCCCTTGAACACCTGCGTGTCGAAGGGTCCCTCCGTGTACTCGCGCCACGCCTCGACCTCCGCCACGGCCGCACGCGGGTCGGCGTCCCCGGTCAGCGCCACCACCGGGCAGCGCAGCGGCGGTCCCGGCACATGGACGTAGGTCTCCGCCGCGCGGTAGTCGCCGCGTATGGCCGGCATGACCATCTGGAGGATCTCCGGGTCGGTCAGCGCCACGGCGCCGGACCCGCCCAGCAGCTCCAACTCCCGCAGGATTCCCTGGTCGTCGCGCTGGTGGATGTACTCACTGCGTTCGAAGCGCGGCGCCCGGCGCCCGGAGAGGAACACGGTGACCGGGCTGTTCGCCCCACCCTCCCGCTCCAGCCGGCGCGCCACCTCGTAGGCGAGGGTGGCGCCCATGCTGTGCCCGAACAGCGCCAGCGGCCGGTCGTCGGCCGACGCGGTCAGCACCGGCACCAGCCGGTCGACCAGCTCCGGTACGTTGTCGACGCACTTCTCGGCCCGCCGGTCCTGTCGGCCCGGGTACTGCACGGCCAGCACCTCCGCGGCGGGCGGCAGCGCGCTCGCCATGGCGTGGAAGGCACTCGCCGATCCGCCGGCGTGCGGGAAACACACGAGCCGTGTCCGGGCCCGGGGGGCGGCCACGAAGCACCGGAGCCACAGGTCCGGTTCCTCGGCGCTTCGATCCATCGTCCGCCCGTCCTTCGCCCTGGTAGGTCATGTGCCTGCCGGCAACGTAACGGAGGTTAGGCAGCCCGAATCGATGGCGGCCACCCCTAGCCACCCCCTACAACCCCCAGAGATCTTCCCGGCCACCCCAGATCCGCTGCCTCGGCGCGGGCAGCAGCCGGTAGAAAGTGCTGCATGAGATCTTCCGGACGGGTACCAGGCAGGCTCATGGCAACAAGTGATCTTCATGTGGCCTATCCGGAGAACCGGCACATCGTGGCCGGCATGCGTCCCCAGTCCGACGACGACTGGCTCATCGTGGCCGGCGACGTCGGTGAGATTACCGAGGACTTCACGTGGGCGCTGACCCTGTTGCGAGAACGATTCGACACTGTGATCTGGGCCCCGGGGAACCACGAACTCTGGACCCCGCCGAGCGACCCCGTCCAGTTGCGCGGGGAGGAACGCTACCGCCACCTCGTGGACATCTGCCGCGGGCTCGGCGTCCTCACCCCGCAGGACCCCTATCCCGTGTGGGACGGGCCGGGCGGCCCCGTCACCGTCGCACCCCTCTTCGTCCTCTACGACTACAGTTTCCGGACCCCCACCGCCGCGACCAAGGAGCAGGCGCTCACCCAGGCCTACGAGGCCGGTGTGGTGTGCACCGACGAGATGCTCCTGCACCCCGACCCCTACCCGAGTCGCGAGGCGTGGTGCCACGCCCGGCTGGTGGAGACCGAGCGCCGGCTCGCCGAGCGCGATCCCGAGCTGCCGACCGTCCTGGTCAACCACTTCCCCCTGGTACGGGATCCGACGAGGGTCCTGTACCACCCGGAGTTCGCCCAGTGGTGCGGAACCGAACAGACCGCCAAGTGGCACGTGCGGTTCGACGCCAAGGTCGTGGTCTACGGGCATCTGCACATCCCCCGCACCACCTGGCACGACGGAGTCCGCTTCGAGGAGGTCTCGGTCGGCTACCCCCGCGAGCACCGGCAACGCGGCATGCCCCGAGGCGTCCTGCGCCAGATCCTTCCGGCGGTGACCGCCCCGTGATCGACCAGTTGCTGCCCGCCACGGTCGCCTCCGCGTGGGCCCGGGAGGACCTCCCCGGCACCCGTCTGTTCCCCGAGGAGGAAGCGGCACTCGGCGACGCCGTCGACAGACGCCGCCGCGAGTACACCACCGTACGGGCCTGCGCCCGCAGGGCCTTCGCCCAACTCGGCATGGAACCGGCCCCCGTCGTCCCCGGGCACCGCGGGGCGCCGCGCTGGCCGGACGGGCTGGTCGGAAGCATGACGCACTGCGCCGGCTACCGTGCCGCCGCCCTGGCCCGGGTGTCCGACGCCCTCGCCGTGGGGATCGACGCCGAGCCCCACCAGGCCCTGCCGGAGGGGGTGCTCGACGTCGTCGCCCGGCCCGAGGAACGCGCCTGGATCGCAGAGCACGGCAGGCGCGCCGGAGTGTGGTGGGACCGGCTGCTGTTCGGCGCCAAGGAAGCCGTCTTCAAGGTCTGGTACCCGCTCACGGGCCGGGAACTGGACTTCGACGAGGCCGTCGTCGAGTTCCGTCCCCGGGAAGTCGCCCCGGGGCACGCGTCGGGACTCTTCGCCGCCCGGCTGCTGGTGCCCGGTCCACGCCGGCTCACCACGCTCTCCGGCCGCTGGCTGGTACGGGACGGCCTGTCCGTCGCCGCCATCGTCCTGCCCGCCCGGCCACCCGGACACGGGTGACGGCCGCGGAAAGGGTTCCACCCACTGTCGCGTCGAGTGGTGCGCGCCGAGCGTGCCACGGGGGACCTCGCGATCGACGGAATCGCATCATGTTTTCGTAGGGGTGAGGCAGTTATGGAGTTCTTGTTGCTAGGTCCCCTGGTCATCCGGTCGGGCGGGAACGAGCTGAGGGTGCCCGCCGCGAGGCAGCGGGTGATTCTCGCCGCCCTCGTGCTCAACGCGAACCGAGTGGTCCCGGTGGACAACATCGCCAGCTTTGTCTGGGACGGCACCCCGCCGCCCAGCGCCGCCGCCACGATCCGCACCTATGTCATGCGGTTACGTCAGGTCCTGGGCAAGGCCGGGAGAGCGAGGATCACCACCCGGGCGCCCGGCTATCTGATCGAACTGGAGGAGGACGAGACCGACCTCGGCCGGTTCACCGCCCACCGCAGGACCGCCGACGCCCTCGTCCAGGCGGGCCGCACCGCGGAAGCGGCCGAGGAACTCCGCAGGGCGCTCGCCCTGTGGCGGCACGACCCGCTGATGGACGTACCCTCGCGCACCCTGCAGGACATGGAGGCATCGCATCTGCAGCGGCTCCATCTGCAGACCCGTATCTGGTGCGTGGACCTCGACCTCGAACTGCAGCGCCAGGCGGAGATCCTGCCGGAGCTGTGGCAGATGGTGCGGGAACACCCGCTCCACGAAGGGCTCATCGGCCGTCTCATGCTGGCGCTGTTCCGCTCGGGCCAGCAGCCGGAGGCCCTCGACCTGTTCCAGCGGACCCGCGCCGCGCTCATCGACCAGCTCGGCACCGAGCCCGGGGCCGAACTACGGGCCGTCCAGCGGCGCATCCTGCGCGCCGAGGACGAGCCGCCGCGGCACCGGGCCTGCCCCGAGGAGCGCCACGAGGCACGTGGCGGCTCCGGACGGTCCTGGCCCGGCTGGCCGACCCCGGCCCAACTACCCCAGGGGGTCACGGACTTCACCGCCCGCACGCGGGAGACCGCCGTGCTGGGGCGGCTGCTGCGCGGCAAGGCACCGGCCGAGGGTCCGGCCACCACGGTCGTCATCAACGGCGCCGCCGGCATCGGCAAGACCGCGCTGGCACTGCACGCGGCCCACTCCGTCCGCGGTGACTTCACCGACGGACAGGTCTACGCGGACCTGGAGGGCAGCACGGGGAACGCCGCGCAACCCGCCGAGGTCCTCACCCGGCTGCTCGTCGGCCTCGGGGTGCCGGATGTCGCGGTGCCGACGACGATGGTCAACCGGAGCTCCCTCTTCCGGTCCCTGGTCGCCGACCGCCGCATGCTCATCGTGCTCGACGACGCCGCGAGCGCCGCCCAGGTCCGCCCCCTCGTCCCCGGCAGCGGAGCGAGCCGGGTGATCGTCACCAGTCGCCACCGGCTCGCCGACCTCGAAGGGGCCCACGACGTCAGCCTGGACGCACTCGACGAGGAAGCCTCGCTGGAACTGCTGGAACGATTCGTCAACCGTTCCCGCATGGATGCCGAACGCGCCGCCGCACACCGGCTCGTCGAAGCGTGCGCCGGTGTGCCGCTGGCCCTGCGCATCGTCGGCTCCCGGCTGCGCTCACGACCCCGCCGCAGCCTCGGCGCCCTGGCCCACCGCCTGCTCGAACAGCGGCGCCTGCTCGACGAACTGCACATCGGCGACCTGTCGGTCCGCACCGGACTCGACGCGGGATACGCCGCCCTGCGCGGCCGGTCCGTGCACGGCGTCGACCTCGCGGCGGCGTTCCGCAGACTCGGCGCGGGCAACACGCCGTACGTCCGCGGCGAGACCGCGGCGGTGCTGCTGGGCTGTTCCCGGGAGAACGCCGAGGACGTGCTCGACGTGCTGGTCGACGCCCACCTGCTGCGCGAACACGACCACTCCCGCTACCACCTGGACGCCCTGGTGCGCGCGTACGCCCGTGAACGCGCCGACGCCGAGGACCATCCGGAGTGCCAGGCGGAGACACTGCGCTGCCTGCTGCGGTGGTATCTGCACCTCCTCGACCGGCGCGTCCGCCCGGGCCGGGCCGGGGAGCCGGAAGGGACGTACCTCCTGCGCCCGCCGACCGTGGACTGGACGGACGACGACCGCGCCGGACTCGTCGAGGCCCTCGCCGAGGCGGAGCGGACCGGCGTCGACCTGGTCGGCCGTCGGCTGGTCGGTGAACTGCGCGCACGGCTGCCACCGGTCGTGGCGCCCCGGGCCGCGTCCGGGTGAACCCCGGGCGGCCGCCCTCCGCCCCCTCACCCACGGCCCGTCCGCGCCCGCCCGCGGACCCGAAGTGATGACCATTGAGGAGCCCCCCCCATGGATCCCTTGACCGAAGCGGTGCTCGCCGGCGCGCCCCCCGACCGGCTGGCGAAGGAACCCCTGCCCACCGAGTACACCGCAGCCCATCTGCGCGCCGAGGACGTGGACCTGTTCGGCGACGCCGCCGACCGGGACGTACGCCGCACCCTGCGGGTCGGCCCCGTACCCATGCCCGAACTGGCCGTGGACGAGGTACTGATCGCGGTGATGGCCAGCTCCATCAACTACAACACCGTCTGGTCGGCGACCTTCGAACCCGTACCGACCTTCACCTTCCTGCGCAGACTGGGCCGCCAGGGCGGATCCGCCGCCCGGCACGACCTGCCCCGGCACGTCGTCGGATCCGACGCCTCCGGAGTCGTCGTCCGCACGGGCGCCGGGGTACGGCGCTGGCAGGTGGGCGAGCACGTCGTCGTCAGCTGCGTCCAGGTGGACGACCAGGAACCCGCCACCCACGCCGACGGCATGCTCGGCGCCGAGCAGCGCATCTGGGGATTCGAGACGAACTTCGGCGGACTGGCCCACTACGCGGTGGTCCGGGCCAGCCAACTGCTTCCCAAACCGGCCCACCTCACCTGGGAGGAGGCCGCCTCGACGATGCTGTGCGCCGCCACCTCCTACCGCATGCTCGTCAGCGACCGGGGCGCCCGGATCAAACAGGGCGACATCGTGCTGATCTGGGGTGCCACCGGAGGACTCGGCGCCTACGCCGTCCAACTGGTGAAGAACGCCGGCGGCATCGCCGTGGGCGTCGTCAGTACGGAGGAGAAGAGTCGGCGGGCGCGGGCGCTCGGCTGCGACGTCGTCATCAACCGCGCCGACATCGGCCTGGACGGCGATCTCTCCGACGACCCCGACGCGAGCGTGGAAGCCGGCAAACGCCTCGGCCGGATCATCCGCGCCGAGACCGGCGAGGACCCGCACGTCGTGTTCGACTACATCGGCAGGGCCACGTTCGCCCTGTCCGTCTTCGTCGTCCGCCGCGGCGGCACCGTGGTCACCTGCGGATCCAGCACCGGCTATCAACACCGCTTCGACAACCGGTACCTGTGGATGCACCTCAAGCGGATCGTGGGCAGCCACGCCGCGAACCTTCAGGAACAGGCCGAGTGCAACCGGCTGTTCCGCCTCGGCCACCTCGTCCCGGTTCTCTCCGCCGTCCACCCGCTCGCCGAGGTGGCCGAGGCCGCCCGGCTCGTGCAGACCAACCGGCACACCGGCAAGGTCGGCGTCCTGTGTCTCGCGCCCCGCCCCGGGCTCGGGGTGACCGACCAGGCCCTGCGGGACCGCGTGGGCGAGGACCGGCTGAACCTGCTGCGCGACCCCGCCCCGGCGGCCCCCGGGCCCGAGCGGCTCGTCGCCGGACGAGGGAGTACCCGATGAACGCCATCCAGAAGGTCGGCATCGTGGGCTGCGGCACCATGGGCGCGGGCATCGCCCACGTGTGCGCCCTCGCCGGAGTCGACGTCATGGTCGCGGCGTCCTCACCCGCTTCCCTGGCCAGGGGCAGGGCCCGGCTCACCGGCTCCCTGGACCGGGTGCTGGGCAAGGGCCGGATCACCGACCGGGACCACGAGAACGCCCTCGCCCGGGTGTCGTACACCGGTGACCTGGCGGAGCTGGCCGACCGGCAGCTGGTCATCGAGTCGATCACCGAGGACGAGCGGGCCAAGCGCGAGCTGTTCGCTCGGCTGGACCGGGTGCTCCAGGACCCCGAGACCATCCTCGCCTCCAACACCTCCTCCCTCTCGGTCCTCAGACTGGCCCGGGCCACCGCCGACGGCGGCCGGGTGATCGGCGTCCACTTCTTCAACCCGGTGCCCGCCCTGCCGCTGGTCGAGCTGGTCCCCACGCTCCTCACCCAGGAGAAGACCGCGGTACGGGCCGAGGAATTCGTGACGGACGTGCTCGGCAAACGCGTCATCCGGTCCCCGGACCGCGCCGGCTTCACGGTCAACGCCCTGCTCATCCCGTACCTCCTGGCCGCGGTACGGATGGTGGAGGCGGGCCACGCCTCGGCGGACACGGTGGACGACGCCATGACGCTGGGCTGCTCCCACCCCATGGGCCCACTCCGGCTCGCCGACCTGATCGGCCTCGACGTGGTCACGTCCATCGCGGAGGCCCTCCACGAGGAGTTCCGCGAGCCCCAGTACGCCCCGCCCCCGTTCCTACGACGCCTGGTGGAGGCCGGCATGCTGGGCCGCAAGACGGGCAGGGGCTTCCACGTCTACGCCCCGTGACCGACGGCGCGGCGGGGACGCGCGCCCCTCATGCGCCGGTGGCGATCGCCGAGGGGCGGCTCACCCGCCGCCGTCGAGGTCGTCGCGGCGCCGCAGCACGGTCAGTTCGTGGCCGTCGAGGCGCATCTCGTAGAGCTTGCCGCGGGCGTTCTCGAAGGGACGGTGGAGCATCATCATCAGCCGGCCGTCGAAGGTGCGGAACAGCATGCCGTGGCCGCTGTCCTCCCGCACCAGGGGCCGTCGTTGCTCCCACGGTCCCCTGAGGTCGCCGGACCGCGAGACCGCGTAGGTCTGCACATAGCCGCCGCCGACGGTGCCGTCGTCACCGGCCACGTTCTTCTCGTACGTGGACCACAGCATCAGCAGGGAGCCGTCGGGCGTCCGGTACGGCTGGGGGCCGTCGGTGACGTAGGGCGCGAGCTGGTGGGGCACCCCGGCGGGGATCTGCTCGGTGAGCCAGGACGCGTCCGAGGCCCTGAACAGGAGGACCGGCTCCCCGATCGTGCCGGTCAGGTCCGGGGCCAGCCGGATCGCCTCCATGGTGCCGTCGACGGTCTGCAGCCACTCGTGGGCGTACACCATCCAGGGCTGACCGGACGGGTCGACGTACAGGGTGCCGTCGAGGGTCATCAGGTTCTCGGGCGGGGTGGGGCGGCCGGGGTCGACGACGGTGAACGGGCCCAGCAGCGAGTCGGAGACGGCCGTGACCGTGCCCCGCATGTGGTGGGGGAGCTGGAACGGCGTGCCCCATCGGCCGGCGGCCGGCAGCGGGAGCGGCCTGCCCTCGTCGTGCAGCGTGGTGAACAGGTAGTACCTGCCGCCCCATGCGTGCACCTCCGGCGCCCACGCCCCTTCCGTCGCCCAGATCCCCGGCTGGTCGGCGGTCCGGAAGACCACGACGGGGCGGGTCCAGTCGCGCAGGTCGGTGCTGCGGTAGACCATCGTGCCGGTGCCGTCCACGCCGGAGACGGCCGGGTCGTTGCCCGTGTAGAGGTGGTAGGTGCGGGTGGCCCCGTCCGCCACCACGAACGGATCGTGCAGCGGCATGTCGGGGAGCCGCATGCCGGGCAGCCGCTCGTCGGGAGGCCGTATCGGTTCGGTGTCGGTCACGGTCGCGAGGATAGTGAGCGCGGTGACGCCCGGGTCAGGTCATGCCCGGCCGACGTTGGCCGTGAGCAGCCGCAGCAACCGCTTGGCCGCGATGCGCTGTTCGGGGCCGAGCCCCATGGCCTCGCCGATGTCCACGGGGACGGTCCGGGCCCGTTCCCGGAGCCGGGCGCCGGCCTCGGTGAGGCGGATGGCGACGGAGCGCTCGTCGTCCGTACGGCGCTCGCGGCGCAGCAGACCACCGGCCTCCAGGCGCTTCAGGAGCGGGGAGAGGGTGCTGGACTCCAGCTGGAGCGCGGTGCCCAGGTCGCGTACGGAGATCGAGTCCTGTTCCCAGAGCACGAGCATGACCAGGTACTGCGGATAGGTCAGCCCCAGCTCGTCGAGCAGCGGCCGGTAGCGGGCCGTGACCGCGCGCGAGGCGGCGTACAGCGCGAAACAGAGCTGGTCGTCGAGGAGCAGGCCGTGCCCCGGCGTCGGGGCCGGCTCCTGGGCCGTTCCGGCCGTGCCCACGATGTCGCCGACTGTGCCCACGGTGCCGCTCCTCCGCCCTGTGCTCTGTATGACGGTCGACAACCCTACCTTCAATCTTCCCGATCATATTGGGCGCGACTTAGTTGTGCACTAAGGGTTCGTGCGCCAGATTCCCGGTGTGCCTCGCAGAGCCGCCCCGGCCGGGAGGGATCCCGGTCGGGGCGGCGGTGTGTGCGGACCCGCGGGTCCGCACGCAGGTGCGAGGTCGGACTCAGGCGAAGTTCGCCAGCGCCTCGTTCCACGTGGCCGACGGGCGCATGACCGCGGCGGCCTTGGCCGGGTCGGGCTGGTAGTAGCCGCCGATGTCGGCCGGCTTGCCCTGGACGGCGATCAGCTCGTCCACGATCTTCTGCTCGTTCGCCGTGAGGGTCTCGGCGAGCGGGGCGAAGGCCTTGGCCAGGTCGGCGTCGTCGGTCTGGGCGGCCAGCTCCTGGGCCCAGTACAGGGACAGGAAGAAGTGGCTGCCGCGGTTGTCGATGCCGCCGACGCGACGCGAGGGGGACTTGTCCTCGTTGAGGAAGGTCGCCGTGGCGCGGTCCAGGGTGTCGGCGAGGACCTTGGCCTTGGTGTTGCCGGTGGCCGTCGCGTACTGCTCCAGGGACGGGACCAGCGCGAAGAACTCGCCCAGGGAGTCCCAGCGCAGGTAGTCCTCCTTGACCAGCTGCTGGACGTGCTTCGGGGCGGAGCCGCCGGCGCCCGTCTCGAAGAGGCCGCCGCCCGCCATCAGCGGGACGACCGACAGCATCTTGGCGCTGGTGCCCAGCTCCAGGATCGGGAACAGGTCGGTGAGGTAGTCACGCAGCACGTTGCCGGTCACCGAGATGGTGTTCTCGCCGCGGCGGATGCGCTCCACCGACAGCTTGGTGGCCTCGACCGGGGCGAGGACGCGGATGTCCAGACCCTCGGTGTCGTGCTCCGGCAGGTAGGCGTTGACCTTGGCGATCAGGTTGGCGTCGTGCGCGCGGGTCTCGTCCAGCCAGAACACCGCCGGGTCGCCGGTGGCGCGGGCGCGGGTGACGGCCAGCTTCACCCAGTCGCGGATCGGGTCGTCCTTGGTCTGGCAGGCGCGGAAGATGTCACCGGCGGAGACCGTCTGCTCGATCACCACGTTGCCGGCCTGGTCGACGAGACGGACCGTGCCGGTGGTGGGGATCTCGAAGGTCTTGTCGTGGGAGCCGTACTCCTCGGCCTTCTGCGCCATGAGGCCGACGTTCGGGACGGAGCCCATGGTCGACGGGTCGTAGGCGCCGTTGGCGCGGCAGTCGTCGACGACGACCTGGTAGACACCGGAGTACGAGGAGTCCGGGAGCACCGCGAGGGTGTCGGCCTCGGCGCCGTCCGGACCCCACATGTGGCCGGAGGTGCGGATCATGGCCGGCATCGAGGCGTCGACGATGACGTCGGACGGCACGTGCAGGTTGGTGATGCCCTTGTCGGAGTCGACCATCGCCAGCGCCGGGCCCTCGGCCAGTTCGGCGTCGAAGGCGGCCTTGATCTCGGCACCCTCCGGCAGGGCCTGAAGGCCCTTGAAGATGCCGCCCAGACCGTCGTTCGGGGACAGACCGGCCGCGGCCAGCGTCTCGCCGTACCGGGCGAACGTGTTCGGGAAGAAGGCACGCACGACGTGACCGAAGACGATCGGGTCGGAGACCTTCATCATCGTGGCCTTGAGGTGCACGGAGAACAGCACACCCTCGGCCTTCGCGCGGGCGACCTGCGCGGTCAGGAACTCGCGCAGCGCGGCGACGCGCATCACGGAGGCGTCGACGACCTCGCCGGCGAGGACGGGTACGGACTCGCGCAGCACGGTGGTGGAGCCGTCGTCGCCGACCAGCTCGATCCGCAGGGATCCGGCCTCGGCGATCACCGCGGACTTCTCGGTGGAGCGGAAGTCGTTCTCGCCCATGGTCGCGACGTTGGTCTTCGAGTCGGCGGACCAGGCGCCCATGCGGTGCGGGTGGTTCTTGGCGTAGTTCTTCACCGAGGCCGGGGCGCGGCGGTCGGAGTTGCCCTCGCGCAGGACCGGGTTCACGGCGGAACCCTTGATCTTGTCGTAGCGGGCGCGGATCTCGCGCTCCTCGTCCGTCTTCGGGTCGTCCGGGTAGTCCGGCAGCGCGTAGCCCTGGCCCTGGAGCTCGGCGACGGCGGCCTTGAGCTGGGGGATCGACGCCGAGATGTTCGGCAGCTTGATGATGTTCGCCGCGGGCGTCTTGGCCAGCTCGCCCAGCTCCGAGAGGGCGTCGGGGATGCGCTGGCCCTCCTCCAGGTACTCCGGGAAGACGGCGATGATGCGCCCGGCCAGCGAGATGTCACGGGTCTCGACGGAGACACCGGCCTGCGAGGCGTACGCCTTGATCACGGGCAGGAACGAGTGGGTCGCCAGGGCGGGCGCCTCGTCAGTGTGTGTGTAGATGATGGTCGAGTCAGTCACCGGGTGCTCCGCTCCACGTCTGCAACATTGCTCGACATCAAGATATCTCGTGCGGGGGCGGTACTCGACAGGGGGCGGGGAGAGGGCGCGATGTCGGGTGCGGGTCCGGTGGGAGTCGGAAAGCAGGAGGCGCAGCCCCTGCTTTCCAGGGGCGCGGGGAACTGCGCGAGAGGCCCCACCGGGCCCGCACCCGACAACCGTCCCCTACGACGCGACCTCGACGGAGGACTCCCGTTGATGAGGGATCTCCACGCTGCCGCCCCCCGTCTGGAGCGTGATCGCCCGCCGCGGCACCGGCACGCTGATCCCCTCCGCCCGGTACCGCTTGTGCAGCCGCTTGATGAACTCGTGCTTGATCCGGTACTGGTCGCTGAACTCCCCGACCCCGAGGATCACCGTCATCCCGATGCGCGAGTCGCCGAAGGTGTGGAAGCGGACGGCGGGCTCGTGGTCGGGGACCGCGCCCTCGACCTCCTTCATGGTCTCGGCGATGACCTCGTTGGTGACCCGCTCGACGTGCTCCAGGTCGCTGTCGTAGCCGACGCCCACCTGCACCAGCAGGGTCATGTCCTGCTCGGGCTGGTTGAAGTTGGTCATGTTGGTGCCGGCGAGCTGGCCGTTGGGGATGATCACCAGGTTGTTGGAGAGCGACTTGATCGTCGTCTGCCGCCAGTTGATGTCGACGACATAGCCCTCCTCACCGCTGCTCAGCTTGATGTAGTCACCCGGCTGGACCGTCTTCGAGGCGAGGATGTGGATGCCCGCGAAGAGGTTGGCGAGGGTGTCCTGGAGGGCCAGGGCCACCGCGAGACCGCCGACACCGAGAGCGGTGACCAGTGGGGCGATCGGGATGCCCAGCGTCTGGAGGATCACCAGACAGCCGATGGCGAGGACCGTGACCCGGGTGATGTTCACGAAGATCGTGACCGAGCCCGCGACCCCGGCCCGGGACTGGGCGAGCGTGCGCACCAGACCGGCGATCACCCTGGCCGACGTGATCGTCGCGACGAGGATGAACAGCACCGTCAGGGACTGGTTCACGTTGTGCTGCACGGTTCTCGTCAGCGGCAGCACCGCCGCCGCGGCCGCCGCGCCGCCGACGAACGTGCCCCACGGCACCAGCGACCGCAGCGTGTCGACGATGACGTCGTCACCGCCCCAGCGGGTCTTCGTCGCGTGGCCGCCGAGCCAGCGCAGCAGCAGCCGCAGCAGGAACGCGGCCAGCAGGCCGGCGGCGAGGGTGATTCCGGCCACGAGATAGTCGTCGAAGGTGAGGGCCCGGGTCATCGGTCGCCTCCCGGGGGACGGGGAGAGCGGTCGACGGGCCGTATGCCGGCACCCGTGGGCCGTATGTGATGTGTCGTCACCTTGCCACCTGCTCGAATTCGAGATGCACGATCAGCGCCTGCCCGGACGTGCGTACGACGTCGGGCGCGATCGCTCATCCTGCCGTATCCGCAGGGCTGATCGGCACCGGACCTGCGCGGATCGGCTGACGACGGGCCCCGCAACCCCCTGGATTGTCCGGATGTGCACCGCGGTACGGCCGCCTCCCCTTCACGAATCCACGACGGGTGTCCCACCCGACGTCGGACCTGGCGTCAGATGACCTTCAGTCGGACCAGCACGCCGAGCGTCAACGCGCCCGGCAGCAGCGGCAGCCAGACCGTGACGATCCGGAACGCCAGTACCACCGCGGTCGCCTCCGCCACCGGACCACCCGCCGCCACCAGGGCGACCACGAGCGCGGCCTCCACCGAGCCGAGACCGCCCGGGGTCGGGACGAGGGCGACCGCGACCGTGGCGGCGAGATAGGCGAGCGCCATGTGCGCCACCGGGATGTCGAGCCCCAACGCCAGACCCACGGCGGCCAGTACGCCCGCCTGGAGCGCCGGGAACGCGAACGAGCCGCCCCACAGCGCCAGGACACGCGTCGGCCGTCCGTGGATCGCACGGGCCTCGCCGAGTGCCGTCCGGACGAAGCGGAGCACGGCCGTGCGCGGCCGTCGGACGAGGACCACCACGGCCACGGCGGCGCACGCGGTGACGACGGCCGTGACCAGCAGGGGAGTCGACGTACCGTCAGGGAGCAGCGGCCCCGGCCGCAGGGCCCGCGGGAACGCGAGCAGCAGGGCCAGCAGCAGACCGACGCGGGCGACGGACTCGGCGAGCAGGTACAGCGCGAGCGCCGCCGACGAGCGGGGCAGCGACACCCCGCACACCGTCATGAACCGCAGGTTCACCGCACTCGCGCCCAGCCCGGTCGGCAGCAGATGGTTCGCCGCGCCCGCCGCGAACTGAGTGGCCAGCAGCCGCCCCGCCGGCAGCCGCTCGACGAGCGCCCCCTGCCGGGTCACCGCCGCCGCGACCCAGGTCAGACAGGTCACGCCGAGCGCCGCGGTCAGCCAGGGCCACCGGGCGGTCGCGAGACGGCCGAACCCCTCGGCGAGGACCGGGCGATGGTGCGCGGCCACCACGAGAACCAGGATCAGGGGGACCGGCCAGAGGATCCGCCGCACCGGGACCCGCCCGGCGCGCCGTCGTCGGACTCGTATCGCTGTCACATCCGGAGAGGTTCTCCGCACCCGGCCAACACAGGGTTGCGGACACGGGGACGGCGGTCGACCGGCGGAGGGCCGGGGGGCCCGAGGACGCACGTCCCGGTCCACGCCTTGACCTCAACCTTGGTCGAGGTCCTAGCGTCCCGTCCATGAGTATGGAGACCACCGCCTGGACCCAGCTGCAGGGCATGATGACCGCCCAGCGGCACACCCGCCCCTTCGCCCGCGCGACGCTACGGCGCATCGGCGCCTTCGCCCGTCCACATCGTCGCCGTATCGCGTGGTTCGTCGCCCTCAGTGTCGTGACCGCGCTGCTCGCCGTGGCGACGCCTGTGCTCGCGGGGAACGTCGTGGACGTGATCGTGTCGGGCGGGGACGAGGCACACGTCGTCCGCCTTGCCGTGCTCATCGCCGTCATCGCGGTCGCCGAGGCGGCGCTCGGCCTGCTCGGCCGACGCCTGTCCGCGACGCTCGGCGAGGGACTCATCCTCGATCTGCGGACCGCCGTCTTCGATCATGTGCAGCGCATGCCGGTCGCGTTCTTCACACGTACGCGTACGGGAGCGCTCGTCAGTCGTCTCAACAACGACGTCATCGGCGCCCAACGGGCCTTCAGCAACACCCTGTCCGGAGTGGTGAGCAACCTGGTCACCCTGCTGCTCACCCTCGCCGTCATGCTCACGCTCTCCTGGCAGATCACCCTCCTCTCGCTCGTCCTGCTGCCGGTCTTCGTGATCCCCGCCCGGCGCATGGGCAGCCGGATGGCCCGGCTCCAGCGGGAGGCGGCCGACCTCAACGCGGCGATGGGCACCCGGATGACCGAGCGCTTCTCCGCACCCGGCGCCACCCTCGTCAAGCTGTTCGGACGGCCCGACGACGAGTCCGCCGAGTTCGCCGAACGCGCCGCCCGGGTGCGGGACATCGGCATCCGTACGGCGATGGCACAGTCGGCGTTCATCACCGCCCTCACCCTCGTCTCGGCCCTCGCGCTCGCCCTGGTGTACGGCCTCGGCGGCTGGTTCGCGCTGCGCGGCACCCTGGACGCGGGCGCGATCGTGTCCCTCGCGCTGCTGCTGACCCGGCTGTACGCGCCCCTGACCGCCCTCGCCGGGGCGCGCGTGGAGATCATGAGCGCCCTGGTGAGCTTCGAGCGCGTCTTCGAGGTGCTCGACCTCAAGCCGCTCATCCAGGAGAAACCGGACGCCCGCGAGGTGCCCGAGGGCCCGGTGGCCGTGGAGTTCGACGACGTCCGCTTCGGCTACCCGTCCGCCGACAAGGTCTCCCTCGCCTCCCTGGAGGAGGTGGCCTCCCTCGACAGCCGGGGCGGCACCGAGGTCCTGCACGGCATCTCCTTCCGCGCCGAACCCGGCCAGACCGTCGCGCTCGTCGGCTCCTCCGGCGCCGGCAAGTCGACCGTCGCCCAGCTGCTGCCGCGGCTCTACGACACGGACACGGGGGCCGTCCGCGTCGGCGGCGTCGACGTGCGCGACCTCGGCGCGGCGTCGCTGCGCGCCACCCTCGGCATGGTCACCCAGGACGGCCACCTCTTCCACGACACCGTCCGCGCCAACCTCCTCCTGGCCCGCCCGGACGCCACGGACGACGACCTGTGGGACGTCCTGCGCCGGGCCCGCCTCGACGACCTCGTCCGCGCCCTGCCCGACGCCCTCGACACCGTCGTCGGCGAACGGGGCTACCGGCTCTCCGGCGGCGAACGCCAGCGCATGACGATCGCCCGGCTGCTCCTGGCCCGCCAGCGCGTCGTCATCCTCGACGAGGCCACCGCCCACCTCGACAACACCTCGGAGGCCGCCGTCCAGGAGGCGCTCACGGAGGCGCTGGAGGGCAGGACCGCCGTGGTCATCGCCCACCGCCTGTCGACGGTACGGGCCGCCGACCAGATCCTCGTCGTGGAGGCCGGCCGGATCGTGGAACGGGGGCGCCACGAGGAGCTGTTGGCGGCGGACGGGCGGTACGCGGAGCTGTACCGGACACAGTTCGAGAAGTCGGCGGAGTCCGTCGGGCAGGCGCCGGTCCCCGCCGCGTAGGACGCGTGGAACCCCGGGGGAGCGGTGCGGCTTCCCCGGGGTTCAGCCCTCGACGCCGGTCGCCGAGTGGACGGCGCCGACGGACGGTGACTCCGCCCCATGACCCGCTACGGGCACCGCGCGAGGGCCCCGGACCGAACGTCCCCCGGCCGGGGCAACAGGCGCTACGGACCGTTCGCCCCCGCGGGGCCGGCCCGGTGCACCGGCAGCCCGTACACCGCGAAGGCGCGCCGGATGACCGGCTGGGCGACATTGCGCACCCGCACGCCCCCGCTCGTGATGCCGTGCTCGGTGCCCAGATGGGCATGGCCGTGGACGGCGAGATCGGCGCCGACCTCGTCCATCGCCTCGGCCAGCAGATAGCTGCCCAGGAAGGGATAGATCTCCAGCGGCTCACCGACGAGTGTGTCCGGAACGGGGGAGAAGTGGGTGAGCGCGATCCGGACCGCGCAGCCGCCCTCCGCCAGCTCCTCCAGTGCGCTGCGCAGCCCGTCCGCGAGCCCCCGGGTGTGACGGACGAAGGCCTTCATCTCCGGTTCTCCGAACTCGCTGCCGCTGCGCCCGGCGAAGCCGCCGCCGAACCCCTTGGTCCCGGCGACACCGACCCGTACGCCGTCGACCCGGACGACGGTGCTCTCGCCCTCCAGCACGGTCACCCCCGCCTCCCGCAGCACGGCCGTCACCTCGGAGGGGCGCTCGGCGTGGTGGTCGTGGTTGCCGAGCACGGCGATCACCGGAACCGGCAGTCCCGCGACCTCGCCGGCGACCACGCGGGCCTCCTCCGGTGTGCCGTGCCGGGTGAGGTCCCCGGCGAGCAGCAGCAGGTCGGCGTGGTCGGGCAGGGTGTCGAAGGCCGGGCGCAGCAGACCGCGGCCGTCGAGCCCCAGATGGATGTCCCCGACGGCCGCGACGCGGATCACGACAGTTCCTCGTGACGGTCCGGCGCGGTGACGTCCGCCAGGGTGATGTCCGCGCGCACGGGCACACCCGGCAGCTCCTGCGCCGCCAGGCGCAGGATCGCCTCACGGTCGGCCGCGGTGGACGCCGTACCGGTGATGTGCACGGCGTCGCCGCGCGCCTCGATCCGCATCCCGAGTTCGGCCAGGGCGCTCCGGGCGAGCCGCTCCTCCAGGTGGGCGATGCGGTACTCGGTGTGCGCGGCCGGGTGGGCGGCACTCTCGCCCGGTCCGCCGGCCGGTGGGGGGTCAGGTGCTGTCGCCATCGCCGGTCTCCTCCGGCTCGATCACGTCGAGGCGCTCCAGCAGATACAGGAAGGCGGCCGGCATCGGCTCGGCACCGCACTCCTGCCGCACCCGGCTCCAGTCGATCTTCTCGCGCAGGGCGCGGGCGATCGGCAGTACGGCACCGAAGTCGCAGTAGTGCTCGGAGAACGCCATGAGCCGCCCGACGAGCAGGTCCGTCGCCGCGAGCACGGGCATCCACACGGACTGGACCGACAGCGCCTCGGCCCGGTCCAGCAGCGCGCGGGTGACGGGCGCCCGGGACGGCCGGAAGATCAGATCGACCTCCTGGCCCTGGCTCCGGGTCTTCAGCAGCCAGTCCTCGGGCGGCTGCACCACGGCCAGCCCCGCCTCCTCCAGAGTGGCGGTGACCGCGTCGATGTCCTCCGGCAGCACACAGAAGTCGACGTCGTGCTGGAGGGTCCCCGGCCCGCCGTGGGCGTACACCGCGACACCACCGGCCAGTGCGAACGGGTGTCCGCCGGCCTTGAGCAGCGAAGCGACCTCCTTCGCCGCTTCGAGGATGGCCTGGGTCCGGTCGGGGGGAAGCCCGTCGTCGTCCGGGCCCGCGAGATCGCCCATGCCTCCCACGATAGTGCGGCGTGTGCCGATGGCCAGACGTGCGGCACCGGTCACGCGGCCCGGGCATGGGCCCGGACAGGGGGAGAG
>NZ_JBHVDD010000121.1:0-23757 GCF_042802995.1 Streptomyces sp. NPDC057438 | reverse complement strand
GGCCTCGCCTCCTACGTATGGACCCGCGACATCGACAAGGCGATGCGTCTGGCCGAGGGCATCCGCGCCGGCCAGGTCTACGTCAACGCCACCGGAGTCGGCACCGGCGTCGAGCTCCCCTTCGGCGGCTACAAGCAGAGCGGCTGGGGTCGTGAGAAGGGCCTCGAAGCCCTGGACAGCTACACGCAGACCAAGAACGTCTGCATCGGATTCGGGAGTCGATCATGAGGTATCGCACGCTGGGGGAACGCGGCCCGACCGTCTCCGTCGTCGGCGTCGGCGGCAACAACTTCGGCTCCCGCCTGGACGAGGAGGGCACGAAGGCCGTTGTCCACGCGGCCCTCGACGCCGGCATCACCCTGTTCGACACCGCCGACATGTACGGCGGTTTCGGGGAGCGAGGCGGCTCCCGCGGAGACGGCGAACGACTCCTCGGCGCCGCCCTCAAGGAACACCGTGACCAGGTCGTCCTGGCCACCAAGTTCGGCATGGACATGGACGAGGAGGCGGAACGGCACGGCCCGCGCGGCGCCCGCCGCTACGTCCGGTACGCGGTCGAGGCGTCACTTCGTCGGCTCGGCACCGACCGGATCGACCTGTACCAGTACCACGAGCCGGACGGCGTCACCCCCCTGGAGGAGACGGTCGCCGCCCTCCGGGAACTGGTCGACGAGGGCAAGATCGGCCACATCGGATGCTCGAACCTCCCGGCCGAACAGCTCACCGACGCCTTCGTCAGCACCCAGGCCCGCTACCACCTGCTCGACCGCGGAGTGGAGAACGGCCTGATCCCCGCGTGCCTGCGCAACGGCGTCGGCCTGCTGCCGTACTACCCGCTGGCCAACGGCCTGCTCAGCGGCAAGTACCGGCGCGGCGAGCAGCCCCCGCCCGGCAGCCGCCTGTCCTGGCGCCAGGGCTGGCTCACCGACGAAGCCCTCGACAAGGTCGAGGCGCTCACGGCGTACGGCGCCGCACGCGGTCTGACCCTCCTCCAGGTGGCGGTCGGCGGGCTCGCCGCGCTGGCCGCGGTCGGCTCGGTCATCTGCGGTGCCATGACTCCCGAGCAGGTGACCGCCAACGCCGCGGCTGCCGACTGGGTCCCCGACACCGCAGACCTGGCCGCACTCGACGCGATCGTCGCTCCTGGCGAGCGCGTCGTCTGAAGCCCCCACCTCCACCCCAACACGCCACAGAACGAGGCTGAACACCATGCGAGACACCCAGCGAGAGGTCGTCACCTTCGACGCCTACGGCACCCTGATCGACTTCCAGCTCGGGCCCACCACCCTGAAGATCCTTGCCGACTCCGGCCGGCTGGACCTGGACAACCTGGACGTCGACGAGTTCCTGGACGACTTCCGCGTGATGCGCTTCCAGGCCGTCCTGGAGGCCTACCGCCCCTACCACGAGATTCTGCACTCCAGCCTGCGCAACGCCATGCGCCTGCACGGCCTGGAGTACCGCGAGACCGACGGAGACGCCCTCGTGGACGCCGTCCCCACCTTCGGCCCCTTCCCCGAGGTGCCGGAGGCCCTGCGTCAGCTGAAGACCAAGTACGAGATCGCCATCATCTCCAACACCGACGACAACCTGATCGCGCGCAACGTAGAGAACATCGGCGTCGAGTTCGACCACGTCATCACCGCCCAGCAGGCCGGCGCGTACAAGCCGGACCGCCAGACCTTCGAGCACGCCTTCAAGGCGATGGGCGTCGAGCCGTCCCAGGTCATCCACACCGCCCAGGGCTGGGAGTACGACCAGATCGCGACTCGCGACCTGGGCCTGAAGCGCCGGGTGTGGATCAACCGCTACGGCCGGCCTGGCAGCGCCGACTACCAGCCGTACGACGAGCTGCCCGACCTGTCGGGTCTGCCGAAGCTCCTCGGCTGCTGACCCACGGCGCACCGGCTACACAGGACTGGAATCACAGAGGACGCACGCCATGAAGCAGATCCCCTACTGGCTGGACACAGCTCCCGCCCTGCGCGACCGTTCCGGGAAGGACCTGCCCGGCTAGGCGGACGTGGTGGTGATCGGCGGCGGACTCACCGGCCTGTCGACCGCCTACCACACCGCCCGCAAGGGTGCCCGGGTCGTCCTCGTCGAGAAGGACCAGGTCGGCTCGGGCGCCTCGGGGCGCAACGGCAGCATGTGCACCCAGGGCATCACCATCAGCCCCGCCGAGGCGCGCAAGCGCTATGGACAGGAGCGGGCCCGCGAGCTCATACGACTCCTTCCGCGAGGCGGTCGACGTCGTCGAGGAGCTGACACAGACGGAGAGGATCGAGTGCGACTTCAACCGCTCCGGCCGGCTCGGCGTCGCCTTCACGCCGCAGCACCTCGAGTCCATGCGGGCCACCCAGCGTGACCTGGCCGAAAACTTCGACCACGGGACCCACCTCCTGACCCGCAGCGAGCTCAATTCGGAACTGGGCTCGGACTATTACCACGGCGCTCTGCTCGATCCGCTCAGTGACGCCTTGCACGTGGGCAAGTACGTCCACGGCCTCGCCGAGGCCGCCGAATGCGCCGGCGCGGAGATCCACGAACGCAATGCGGCCACCAGCCTCACCCGCCTGCCGGGGGGCGGCTTGGTGGTCGACACCCTCAACGGCACGATTCGCGCCCGGCCATCCACCGGTACTTCTTGCCGATCCGTTCGCCCTTGTGAGACTCGCGCGAACCGGACCTGTGTGCACGGGGCGTGTCGAACTCGGCGAAGAGCCCTGGTCACTCCAAGTGGAGGAGGCCGCGCCTGCACCTGATCGGCTACGGCGACTGGACCGATCCCGCCTCTGCCCCCTCAGCGGCGCGTCTCAGTGTGGGCATGAGGCGGAGCGCGTTGTCGCGGTTGATGCCGCGACGTTGGCGGTTGGTGAAAACGGGGTCGGTCTCGATGGCGGGCACCGTGAAGTCGGTGATGATGTCGGCGGAGGCGGCCGGCCAGTCGGTGCCGAAGAGGATCCGGTCGGCACCGGCGGTAGCCACCAGAGTGCCCGAGGGGGCCAGCGGGCCCGCCGTGTCGTAGTAGAAGCGGTGGAGGTAGTCCTGTACGCGGGCAGCATCCAGGGGTGGGGTGCAGAAGGCGCCGAAGGCCTTCATGCGGGTGGTGATCTGAGGGAGGAATCCGCCGGCGTGTGGCAGGACGACCGACAGGTGCGGGTAGCGGTCGAGTGTCCTGGTGCGGATCAGGTTCACGGCGGCGCGCGTGGTGTCCAGCAGGAAGTCGCACATGAAGTTCGGGATTCCGGGGACGGTGGGCACGCCGGGTGGTCCGCCCGGGAGGTCGAGCGGGTGGGTGACAAGGACTGCGGCGCGTTCGTCGAGTTCTGCGAGGAAACGGTCGTACGAGGGATCACCGAGGTAGATGCCGTTGTAGTTGGCTTTCACGCTGACTCCCACCGCACCGAGCTCGTCGAAGGCGCGTTGCAGAGCCCACGTGGTCACTTCGGGATGGTCCAGCACAGCGGGGACGAGGATGGCGAAACGGCCCGGGTGCAGGGCCACCAGGTCGGCCAGGGCCTCGAAGACGACGGTGAGGCCTTCCCTGGCCTGCGCCGCGGAGCGGTACCGGTCCTGCATGGTCGGGTTGAGGACCGCGGTTGCGATTCCCACCCGGTCCATCATCGCCAGAGTGGAGTCCAGGTCCCAACGCGCCCACCACGGCAGTTCCTGCCGCCGCACCAGGCCCTCACGCTCGGCCCAGTCGACCCATGCCGGAGCGGTGAAATGGTGGTGGACGTCAATCCTTGCCCGGCCGGCGTCAGCACCGCTCTCCGAGTCTCGCGGCACAGGTTCCTCCCCGGCCAGAGCGCTGGCCCCGCCCGTTGCGGCGACGGCGGTCGCCACCGCCCCACCGGTGATCAGCAGACTGCGCCGACTCATGGCCTGGGTCGATTCCGACATCCGCGTATCCCATCCGTAGCGCCATCCGGCTTGTCGCACCACGATGGCCCGGCGACAGGCCCGTGATCAGCACGGCATGCCCTGTTCCCGGCCGGTTACCTCGGACGGACGCGGTCCAAGAGGCAGGACCCTCGCCAGTTCCCGCCGCCGTCCGGTTTCAGGACGGACACCCCGCGCGGACCGCCGATGGGGGAGCCCAGGCCTGCCATGCGAGTGCCATCCTCTACACAAACAGCAGGTCACAGCCAGTACACCGCATCCCCTGTGCGGCTTGGGGGTAGGCCAGCGGCACTCGGATCGCCAAGGGCGGAGCCAGCCGAGATCGAACGGTTCGGGAAGACGAAGATGTTGTCCGCGCTGCCTCGGGAAGAAGCTCCGGCTCCGCGTAGGTCGGCGGGCATACAACGCCTGGTGAGGAACCCACGACGCGGACGCAAGAGGGCGGATGAGCCATGCCCACCGCAGTCCGCATCCTCAGCGCAACCGCCGCCTGCTGCGCCTGTCCCTACAACTGTGGTGGCACCCGTACTGGAACACCGCCCGCTCGGTGCCGGCGGCGCGCACCGGACTGCGGCAGACCCGTGCCCGGGGCACGGGCCCTCAGCCGATTACACCTCGGTAGAGGCCGCCGCGCCGCGACGCCGCGCTGCCGTCAGAGCGGGGATGTCGGGTGGCCTACGGCGGGGGAGGGGCGGGTGTGCTGTTTCTGCAGGTGGACGACGGAGCCTGGACTGCTTCGTGCCGACGTTGACCAGCACGTAGACGTGAGGCTGCCGGTCGGGTAGGACGTCGGAGAGGACGCTACGTACCTGGAGGTAGCCCTCCGCTGCCTCGATGACGTCGGGGTCGGACCACGTTTCCGGCATCGCGCCGTGCTTCTCCAGAGCCCGCGCCTCCGGTCCGCGCGGCGCAACTCATCCAGGGCGCGCCGGGTGAGAACGGTGGTGATCCAGGCGCCAGGGGTTCTTGATGGTGTGCGGGACCTCCGGGAGGATCTTGGTGATTGCCACGTCGTTGCGGCAACGCCGGCCGACCGGCGGTTTCTGCCCTGACAACTAAGACGTCGTGCCTCGGACGCGAAATGTGAAACAGCAGGTCACAGCTGATCGCCGGGCACTCCACTGTTCGATCCATAGGCGGCGGGACGGGGAAGTCGACGACGGCGTCGCCTTGTCCACCGAGCTGTCGCGGTGGCCCGGCGGCCGCGCCCTGTACGACCCCCACCGCGGCGAACCCCGCACGCCCGGCCCGGAAGTGGTGTGCCGCTTCTATTACTCCGGCGACACACGCTGACCGTCACCCCGACCACGGGCCCGAGGACCCCGACCCACAGGGCCGACCACGGCAGGTCAGCGCGCTGCCGGCGGGGGACGGCACCGGCTACGGTCTGCCTGCGAAGGGCGAGATCAGCGCGAAGTACTGCCCCGCACCCGATGAACCGGACACCGGCTTCATCGACGCCTTAAGCATCAGCTACGTGGCGAGCCGGGGAACCACGGGTAGTGAGTACGGCCTGTACAAGGTCGACATGGGACCGCAGACCATGGGCGCCCAGGAACACTTCCACCGGACGATCTCGGAGTCCTTCTACGTCCTCTCCGGCGAGGTCCAGTTCCACAACGGCGAGCGCTGGACCAAAGGTCGGCCGGGCGACTTCCTCTACGTACCCGCCGGCGGCCTGCACGCCTTCCAGAACGACGCCGACGCGCCACTGTCCATGCTCATGATCTTCTCGCCGGGCGCGCCCCGCGAGGAGTACGTCGAGAAGGCCGCCGAGTACGCGGAACGCAACCGCGAAGAACTCAAAGCCTTCCAGGCGCGACACGACACCTACTTCACGGACATGCCCGGCGACTAGATACAACCCCACGCGAGGGCCTGTCAGATCACGGAGGGGCCCTCGGCGCTGGCTCAGCCGACAGGCAAGGTCACGGGCTTGCTCCCCTGTGGCGACTGCACGCGCGGGGCCCCTCCTCGTCGGCCAGTGGGCTTGTGAGGCTGACCTGTGGGACCCGCAGCCCGGACACCACGGGCCCCGGTCGCACCGTCCAACGATGCCGGGCTTCTCGTTACCCGACAGCGTGGCCGATGAGTTTGTGGCTCCCGGCCGGTCCAAGCTCGTGACAGCCCAGGAAAGGACACCGCCATGTCGGAGCTTCTCGTCGACTTCATCACCTCCCTCGACGGCTACGCATCGGGAGAGGGGTGGCCCGGGTTCTGGGGACTCGAGGGCCCGGAGTACCTCGCGTGGCTCGGCGAGCAGCCCGAGGCCACGTACCTGATGGGAGCGAACACCTACCGCCTGATGTCGGGCTTCGCCGCGGGCGAGGTCCCGAGTGGTCAAGACGAGTTCAGGCCCGAAGAAGAGGCGTCCGTCGACGAGCTCACGCAAGCGTCCAAGGTGGTGTTCTCCTCCTCACTCGAGGAGCCACTGACGTGGGCCAACTCCACGCTCGTCCGCGACGACGCCGTCGAGGCGGTCCGTGCCATGAAGTCGAGCGGCTCCGGGCTCCTCAGCACGATCGGCAGCCTCAGCCTGTGCCGGTCCCTGCTACGAGCCGGACTCGTCGACCGCTTCCGGGTAGTGCTGTTCCCGGTGATCACCGGGGCCACGGGCGAGGAACGCATCTACGACGGCTATCCGGACGTTGCGCTCGAGATGACCGAGCACCGCACCTTCGACGGCCGTATCCAGCTGGTCGAGTACAAGCCCCGCGTGCTCGAGCACCCGCCGCTCGGCGTCCCTGCGTGACGTCGCCCCGTCCGCCGGTCTGGACGACCGCCAGGCCGGCGCCGACGGGCGCGGTGCAAGACCTGACAGGGGGCGAACGGTTGCCGTCAGATCGACTGCACTCACCGTGTTCCCCGGCGAACTCGCCCACCGCGCACGGCACATCGAGCTGGCCGACGAGCCCCCGCCGCAACACCTCCCATGTCTGGGGCTACCTTCCCGGCCCCTTCTCACTCCGCCCGCGCTCGGATCACGCGTGAGCTATCCTCCGCGCATGCGTGGACAGTTCACCGGCTGGCCGGAGCAGGCCATGGACGTGTTGTGGCAGCTCCAGGGCGAACCGAGCCACACGACCCGCGAGCGCTACCGCGCGGACCGCGAACGCCTGGTCCGGCAGCCGATGATCGCTCTGCTCAACGAGGTCGCGGACACCGACCCCCGGTACGAGGACTTCTCCGTCTGGCACTACCGCACCGACTCCTGGTGGTGGCAGCACCAGGGAGCGGTGATCCGCCTCGGCCGCAAGATCGAGATCGGACTCCGGTTCGATCTGGACGGCCTGCGGATCCAGGGCGCCTGGTGGTATCCCGATCCCGGCCAGGTGGAGATGTTCCGCATAGCCGTGGCCTCCGAGGGGAGCGGCCGTGAACTGTCCGCCATCGTCGAGGACGTGCGGAGAAAGGGCTACGACATCTCCGGGGACGTGATGAAACGCCCCCCGCGCGGCTACCCGGCGGACCACTCCCGTACGGACCTGCTGCGCCACCGTTCGCTGATCGCCGCCCGTCCCCTCGGCTGCGGGGAGTGGCTGCACACCTCCGAAGCGGTCGACCGGGTCCTCTCGGCCGCCGCCGACCTGGACGCCCTGCTGATGTGGCTGGTCCGCCACGTGAAGCGCGCCACCTGACATCACGAGGGCGCCCGCGGCAGGGGAGGAACCACACCTGTTTGGATCGGGCGGTCGCAGGAGGAGATCACGCGGGCGCGCGCTTTGGTGGGTGATGGCTCAGCCGCATGTCCGTGTCCAGCGGCGTTCTGTATAACGGGACGGTGTCTTGCATTGACGAGAGGGCGCGTGACCTCCATAGTGCTGTGTCTGACCCTCCGGGTTCTGGTCCGACGCCAGGTTCGGAAGCATCCGGAGTCCGATCCGACGCGCCGCGAAGGGGAGATCGGGAATGAAGCCAGATTCCGCGACGACTCTTGCGGGCGAGTTCATGCTGGCCGTGTACCTGGACGGACAGGGGCGTGTTCCCAGCTATCGCACCGGTCTCGACTTCGGACTGAGCGGTGCGATGCTGATGGAACTGGCTCTGGACGGCTGCATCGACACTGTTGACGGACATATTGTCGCCGCCCGTGCCGCCCGTGCCGCCCGTGCCGCCCGTGCCGCACAGCCGCGCGACCGCGTACTCGGTGAGGTTCTCGCGCGGATCCAGTCGTCGCGCAGGCCGCGCACGGCAGCGCAGTGGGTCAGGATCCTGAGCGCCGACGCGCACAGGCGTCTCGCGGCCGAGTTGATCGCTGACGGCGTCCTTGTCCGCAGGCCGCGGCGGTTGTCCTTGCCGACCGATCCGGCTCGTCGCTACGACGTCCTGCGCGGGGAGCGACCGGGTGCCGCGGTCCGGTCATCGCGCAGTGGCACTGATGATCGCTCCGCCGCGCTGACCGCACTGGCGACTGCGTGCGCGGTGACATCCGGGGACCAGGACGGGAGCGAGTACGAGGCGGCGGTGCGGTCCCTGGGACCGGCCTGCGCCCAGATCCTGGCCGCGGTCGCCGCGTGCGTGTGGCCCGTAGCCCTCTGCTCCTGGGCCTGAACCGCCGCCTCGGCGCCCTGCCATGGCGGAGCGGAAATCGGCGCGGCCCACCGATCAGCCAGGTCGGACGACCTCGCGGAAGTCCGACTTGCGGATCTTCCCGTGAACACCCTTCACGCCATCGACGACTTGGGAGACGGCGAAGTCGCCTGCCGCGCTGAGGTACGCCATCGCCAGATGGCGGTCGAGGCCGTAGTCGGTCGCGAGCAGGTCCAGCGCGCAACGCACGCAGTCGCGCATCGCCTCGTTCAGGTCCTCGTCCAGGCCGATCGGCACGAGGTAGTCGTCCGTCTCGGCGAACGGGGCGACGCGGCCGTGGCCGGGGCGCAGCGCCGCACCGCCCGGCACCACTTCGAGCTTCACGGTGGCGCGCAGCGACGCCTCGAAGGCCGTCAGGGCGACCTCGCCATCGCCCTGCGCGAAGTGGGGATCCCCGAAGTAGACCAACGCGTCGTCGACCTGCACCGGAAGGAACAGCGTGGCGCCCTCGCCGAGCAGTGAGACATCGATGTTGCCCCCGTGGCGCCCCGGCGGGACCGAGTGCGGTCGCTCGAACCCGGGCACCGCCACGCCCATGACGCCGAGGAACGGCCGTAGCGGGAAGCGCAGTGAGCCGCGGGAGGAGTCCGTCGGGTCGACGGCCATCCGGCCCCACGCACCGTGGCGATCCGCGTGTGCCGTCGCGAAGGTGACCACGGGGCCGGGAAGCGACGGCATCTCGCCAGGAAGCGCGCCGAAGCCGTGGCGTGCGGAGACCATGCCGTACGGGACCCGAGGGGTGAGGTCGAGGACGGTCACGGCGAGCAGATCGCCCGGCCGGGCGCCGGCCACGGCGATCGGTCCGGTGACGAGGTGCGGCCCGTCGTCGTCGAAGTCGTGCGGCATGCCTGAGTCCGCCACCTGCTGGGCGTCGTCGAGCACATGGCCGCCGCTGACGCCGTGACGGCCGAAGAACGCACGCGGATCGCGGCCCTGGTCCTCCAGAACTCCCTCGTGGCTGATCGTGTCGACGGTGATGACGGAGCCCGGTTGCACGACCGCGCACGGGGAGTCCGCCTCGCACGGGAGGCGACCCCACAGAGTGTTCCCGGGCGTGGCTGGGACGTAGGTCGTCGAGGCGATCACTCCGTGATGGGGCTGGAGGACCGGGAAGCCGGTCGCGCCAACGTCGAGCAGGGGAGAGTCGGTCACGGTCATGGCCCACCTTTTTCTGTAAGTGATGGCCCCGACGCTAGGAACGCCCTGTTGCCGTGGTGTTTCACCTCTGGGGCGACGCGGTAAAAGCGTCTCGTATTGCAATACGTCATCTCGGAAAAGGGAATGATGGGTGGGTCCGGAAGAGGGGACGGTCACCCCGCGCAGCACTGCCGGCGCCTGGCGTGGTGCCTCGTCCGGCAGTCGGAAGGCGCATCGAGAAGGGCCCCGTCCGGTCTTCGGACGGAGCCCATCGTCGTGCCTGGAGGCGCTGCGCGCGGCGGTGGTGGCCTACGACGTGATTCGTCGGCCCGGGCGGGCGGTGGACGTGCCCGCCCGCCGGCCCTCAGAGGTCGATGACGAGCCGGTCGCCCTGGCAGCGGCCGACGCAGATCATCATCGTGCGCCCGGCGAGACGTTCCTCGTCGCTGAGCACGGAGTCGCGGTGTTCGGGTGTCCCGGCGAGGACACGCGTCTCGCAGGCGCCGCAGTATCCCTTCTCACAGTCGTAGGACAGACCGCTGACGGCATCGCGCAGGACCTCGATGAGGCGGCGGTCGGCCGGCACGGTGAGCGTGACTCCCGTGCGCGCGAGCTGGACCTCGAAGGCCCGGTTCTCAGCGGCGTCGAACGTGGTCTCCGGTTCGTCGCCGACGGCGAAGCGCTCCAGGTGCAACCGGTCGGTGAGATCCAGCCGGGCGCATTCCCGTTCGACCGCCGCCAGCATCGGCGCCGGCCCGCACGCGTAGACGGCGGTGTCCGGGGCCAGCCCGCCCAACAGCCGGGGGAGGTCCGGCAGTCCGGCCTCGTCCTGTGGGAGCAGGGTGAGCGCGTCGCCGGCGATGGCGGCGAGTTCGTCTGCGAATGCCATCGTCGAGCGGGTACGGCCGCCGTACACGACGGTGAAGGGCGTGCCGCGCCCGGCGGCCTCGCGGACCATGGCGAGGATCGGGGTGACACCGATACCGCCGGCGATGAACAGATACGACGGCGCCCGCAGCAGCGGGAAGTGGTTGCGCGGTCCGCGTACCGAGAAGGTGGCTCCGGGCCGGGCGAGTTCATGGAGCTCGACCGATCCGCCCCGGCCCTGCGGCTCGTGAAGGACGCCGATGCGCCAGGTCGTGGCGTCGGCGGGGTCGCCGCACAGCGAGTACTGGCGCAGCCTGCCCGAGGGCAGGCGCAGCTCGACGTGCGCGCCGGGCCGCCACGCGGGCAGTTCGCCGCCCTCCGGCAGGCCGAGGTCGACGGCGACGACGCCGTCGGCCGCCGCGCGGACCTCGGTCACCCGCAGCGGAGTGGGTGTGGTCAGCGCCCGGATCGAGCCGGTTGCCGCGGCCGTTCGGGGGCCGGGCGTGAAGACCGCCGGGACCGCGTCCCAGCCGGACTGGTTGCCGCGCGTCGGGTAGGGAACGAGCCCCTCCTCGATCACCCGGTAGTCGGGCAACCTGGTCAGGACCTGGGTCATCATCGCGCGGAACATGGCCCGGGCGAGGTGCGCGCCGACGCACCGGTGCGACCCGATCCCGAAACTGAGGTGTCGGCCGGCATCGCGGTCCAGTCGTACCTGCTCGGGGTCGGGGAACACGGCGGGGTCGTGGTTGGCGGCGACCCACGGGATCAGCACCCGGTCGCCCGCGTGCATCGGGCAGCCGCCGACCTCCGTGCCCCGGGTGACCGTGCGGGCCATCGACTGCGACGGTGCGAACGCGCGGAGGAACTCCTCGGTCGCGGTGTCCAGCAGACCGGGGGATTCGATCAGCTTCCGGCGCTGCTCGGGGTGGCGAGCGAGGTGGACGAGGGTCGATCCCGTCAGGGAGGTGGTGGTGTCGACGCCGCCGGCGATGAGCAGGCCGATCACCGACACCAGTTCGTCCTCGCCGAACTCGCCGCCGTCGTCGCGCCGGCCGGCCACCAGCGTGCTGACCCCGTCGGACCTCGGCTCGGACCGGCGCTCGGCGATCAGCTCGCGGATCCGCCGGTCCATGTAGGCCAGTCCTGCGGCCCCCCGTGCGGCGCGCTCGCTGCCGGCCGGGGCGGCGAAGATGTCGTGGATCGGTCCGGCCAGCCTGGCCCAGTCCTCCTCGGGGAAACCCAGCCAGTCCAGGGTCACCGCGGCCGGCAGCGGATTGGTGAGGTCGCGGACGAGGTCGCAGGAACCGAGCTCGACGAAGTCGTCCACGACGCGGGCGGCGTGGCGCTCGATCATGGGGACCAGATGCTCGACCGCCTCGGGGGTCAGCAGCGGGTTGATCAGTTTTCGGTACGCGGTGGAACTCGGCGGGTCGAGCTCGATCGGGTACTGCTCCAGCCCGGGTCCCTTGGGGATGACGATGCCGACTCCTTGACCACCGTGGTCGCTGCGGGCCGAGGAGAACGTCTCGTCGTCGCGGGCGATTCGGGCCACGTCGGCGTATCGCGTCGTGTAGTGGAAGCCGCCGTGTGCCGCGGAGCGGCCTACCGGGCAGGCCTCACGGAAGCGCGCGTAGTAGGCGACCGGGTCGGCGTTGGCCTCGTCGGAGTGGTGATCGAAGTCGATGTCGATGTCGAAGTCGGCGGACATGGTGGGCACGCTCCACGTGCTCGGACCTGTGCGCGGTGTTGTCCGGCCGCGCCACCGGATGCCGGGTGCTCATCGGCGTCGGCCACCCTAAGGTGTCGCGCCGCCTGCGACAACGTCCCGTGGGCGATGGTCAGAAGGTCAGCACGGCTTTGCCGACCGAACCGGACCGGACCGCCGCGACGGCCTCGTTGATCTGCTCGAACGGGAAGTAGGTGATCATCTTCTCTACCGGGAAACGGCCCTTGGCGTTGAGGTCGAGCAGTCGCGGCAGGAACAGCTGCGGCAGGCTGGACCCGCCGATGATGCCGGTGACGGTGCGCCCGTTGAGGATGCTGCGCCACTCGAAGCTCATCGACTCGCTGGGGCCGATACCGATGACACCGGCGCGACCGAGCGGCCCGAGAGCCTCCACGGCGGTGCGCAGGACGTCCTCCCGCCCGGTGGTGTCGATCACGAAGTCGAATCCCTCGGGGACGAGGGCCGCCAGCTGCTCGGCGGTGTTCCCGACCGAGGAGTCGACGGTGTGTGTGGCTCCGAAGCCGCGGGCCGCTTCGAGCTTGGCCGGGTTCACGTCGACGGCGGTGACGACGTCGCAGCCGCTCAACCCGGCGGCGATGAGGGCGGCCACTCCGACAGCCCCTGCCCCGAACACCGCGATCGACGAGCCGGGGCGCGGCTGCAGCACGTTGAGCACGCCACCGGCTCCGGTCTGGAAGCCGCAGCCGAAGGGGCCGGCCCGCAGCAGGTCCAGTGACGGGTCGATCCTGACGACCGCCCGCTCCGGTGCGACGACGTGGTCGGCGAAGGACGACTGGCCGAGGAAGTGGGCATTGACCTCCCGCCCCTCGTGGGTCACCGCGGTGGAGCCGTCGGGCCTTCGGCCGGAGAAGTTCACCGCGTCGAAGCCGCGGCAGTAGGCGGGCGAACCGGTGCGGCACAGGGCGCACGTGCCGCACGACGCGAAGGACATGGCGACGTGGTCGCCCGGACGCACGGAGGTGACGTGCGCGCCGACCTTCTCGACGACACCCGACCCTTCGTGCCCGAGCAGCGCGGGCGTGGGGAAGAAGGTGGCGAACTCGAGGTCGGTACCGCAGATGCCGACGGCGGCGACACGGACGAGGACCTCGTCGGGGCGGGGGTCCTCCAGGTCCACCTCGGTCAGGACGAACGGCTGTCCGGGCTGCTCCAGCAGAGCGGCGGTGGCACGCACGGGGCCTCCTCTATGCATCACAAAGCGAGACCGCATATTGACATGCGGGACAAGGTCGGTCAAGGTTCCCCCCATGGCGGCTGTTGACTTCCCTTCTTCCCAGCACTTCATCGACGGCGAGTGGGTCGAGGCCCGCGACGGCGACACCCTCGATGTCCTCGATCCGGCGACCCGGCAGGTGATCACCCAGGTGGCCCGGGCGGGCGCGGCCGACGTCGACGACGCGGTGGGCGCGGCGCGCCGTGCCTTCCCCGCCTGGGCGGCGACCAACCCGAGCGAGCGCGGAGCACTCATCAGGCGGTGGGCCGACCTCGTCATCGCCGAGGTCGAGGCCCTCGCGGCCATCGAGGCCCGGGACGTGGGCAAGCCCCTGTCGGGGGGCCGGACGAACATCTACATCGCGCACGGCATCGTCGACTACTTCGCCGGCGCGGCCGACAAGCTCACCGGAGTCACGCTGCCGACGCGCAGCCCCGACTACCTGGGCTACACGGTGCACGAGCCGTACGGCGTGTGCGCCGTCGTCATCCCGTGGAACGTTCCCGCGGTGCTCACCGCCGCGAACGTCGCGCCGGCTCTCGCCGCGGGCAACACGGTCGTCCTCAAGCCGTCCGAGATCGCGCCGCTGGCGCCGTTCGCCCTCGTGGAACTCGCCCGCCGTGCCGGCTTCCCGCCGGGAGTGATCAACGTCGTCGCGGGGCTCGGCCCCGAGGCGGGCGTCGCACTCACCACCCACCCGGGTGTCGACCACATCAGCTTCGTCGGCTCCACCGCCACCGGGCGGGCGATCATGGCGGCCGCCGCACAGAACCTCGTCCCGGTGAAACTGGAACTCGGCGGCAAGTCGCCGAACGTGGTCTTCGCCGACGCCGACCTCGACACGGCGATCCCCGCGATCGTCGCCTCGATCACCGAGAACGCGGGGCAGAACTGCTATGCCGGTTCCCGGCTGCTCGTGGAGGCCTCGGTGCACGACGAGGTCGTGGAACGGGTCGCCGTCGGCATGGCCGACGTCAAGACCGGGCCCTGGGAAGCCGACCTGGACATGGGGCCGCTGGTCAGTGCCGCGCAGTTCGCGCGCGTCAGCGGCTTCCTCGAGGACGCGCCTCGCGAGGGGGCGCGGCTGGTCACCGGTGGCAGGTCCACCGGCGACGGGTGGTTCGTCCCGCCGACCGTGTACGACCGCGTGGACGCGAGCATGCGCGTCGCCCGGGAGGAGGTGTTCGGCCCCGTGCTCGCCGTGCAGTCGTTCCGCGACACCGCCGAGGCGACCGAGTCGATGAACGCGACGGACTTCGGCCTGCTGGCCTGCATCTGGACCAACGATATCTCCCGGGCGTTGCGGCTGGCGAAGGACGTCCGCTCCGGGCAGGTGGCGGTCAACCAGTTCCACGACGCGGGAGTCATCGGCTTCCCCTTCAACATGCAGAAGGACAGTGGCTTCAGCCGGGGCGGCGGGTACGCGGCGCTGCGCGAGTACACCCAGGAGAAGGGCGTGGCCATCCGGCTGCTGGCCCGGTGAGACCGACACCATGGGAACGATCGCCGGGGCACGGTCGGAACCGGCCCGGGAAGGACCGGGGCCGGAAGCCTCACCTGCCGTGCTGGAGCGGGAGCTGACCGAGGCCGTGCTCGCCGGCGCCGCCCGCTCGGACGTCCTGCACGCGCTTCGTCGGGCGACCGGCCGGCAGGTGCGGCTGCTGTCCGCTGAGGGCGCGCCGCTGGCGACGACCGACGGCGGCACGGGAGTACCGGCCGCGGTGGCGGACGGCGTGCTCGCCGACGCGAGCGGACCGGCGGTCGACACGCTGGACGGGCTGCGGGCCACGGCGCTGCCCGTGCGAGCGGGGACGACGGTGGCCGGCGTGCTGCTGACCATGGGTCCCGGTGATCCGCGCGTGCGGGCGCTGGCCGGTGCCGCCGTCACCGCGCTGCTCATCGATGCCGTGCGCGCGGGGGGCGGGTCTGCCGAGGTCTCGACGCAGCTCACACCGGCCGACGTCATCGCCGCGCTGCGGTCAGGCACGGTGAGCCCCGCGGTGTGCGCGGCGGCGGCGGGAGTGGGGATCGATCTGCGGCGACCGCCGGCCGGTGCCGTACTGCACTACAGCGGCTCCCGTCCGCGTGCCTGGTCCACAGCCCTCACCTGGCTCGAGCACCCGGTGCGGCAGGAGGGGCGCACCGCGTGGACCGTGGTGCCCGACGAGGCCGTGCTCGACCGCCTGCGGAACCGGCTGCGTCTGATGACCGGCGACGACTCCGCCGACCACGTCATGGCGGCGAGCGGATCCCGTCCCGACTCGACCGTAGGCCTGGCCCGGTCCTTCACCGAGGCCGAAAGGCTGCTCGGACTTGCCCGGGCCCGTAGGGTCCCGCTGCTCACCTTCGACCGCTGCGGGGTCGTCCAGGTACTCCTGTCCCTCCCGCGTGCGCAGGTCGAGGCCTACGCCGAGGCGCACCTCGGGCCGATCCGGCAGCGACCGGAGCTGATGGCGACACTGCGTGCCTGGCTGGCCGAGAGAGGCAGCAGGCAGAGCGTCTCCGCGCAACTCCATCTGCACCGCAACTCGGTGGGCTACCGGGTGCGCCAGATCAAGAGTCTCCTGGGCACCGACCCCCTGATACCCGACGCATCGGCGCAGCTGCATCTGGCGCTCGCCGCCCTGGACCTGCTCGCCGCTGACGACCAGCGGCTGCGCCGCGACGACGAGCCGGTGCCGACCGGGCACTGAGACGCCACGTGCCGCCGTCGCGCGGGGCGGTGACACCGTCCGACACGGTGGCCCTCACGTGCCTCCGTACCCTCGCCGACCTGCGATGGCCTGGGCTGTCAGCCGTCTGAATGGGCGATACACCAATGAAACCAAGATGTTCCTCGGGAGCGTTGACAGCACCCGTCGGCGGGGGCAAAGTACCTCGCAATACGTTCCACCGCCTCGCAATGCGAGACGACAAGGATGAGGAGGCAGTGCGGTGCGAGCCATGGTGCAGACAGATCTCGGCGGACCCGAGACCGTGTCCCTACACGGTGTCCCCGAGCCGGTCCGCCGGCCGCGCGACGTTCTCGTCGAGGTCGTTCACCGCGGGCCGGCCCGCCTGAACCTGCCGCAGCGCAAGGGGCCGGGCCAGGTACCCGGCTTCCCGCTCCCGCACGTGGCGGGCATGGACGTCGCCGGGACGGTGGTGGCGACCGGGACAGCGGTCAGCTGGGTCGTCCCCGGTGACCGGGACGTGCTCGCCGCCCGCGCGACGATCGGCAAGGTCGTGATCGAGCCATGACCGACCTTCTGATCGTGGGTGGCGACGTCGTCACGATGGACCCCGCTCGACGCGTCCTCACCGGTACGACGGTCGCGGTCTCCGGGGACAGCATCGCCGCACTCGGCACGGCCGCGGACCTGCGCGCCCGTTTCCCGGGAGCGCGGGAGATCGACGCGTCGGGCTGCGTCGTGATCCCGGGCCTGGTCGACGCCCACCAGCACACCACCGTCGACCCCCTCGTGCGCAGCACGATCCCGGACGACATCGGCTCGCAGGAGTCGATCTTCGACTGGATCGTCCCGCTGCACGCCCACGCCGACGGCGACGACGACGAACTGGCCGCGACCATCACCGCGGTCGACTGTCTGTCCCGGGGCGTCACCACGGTGCTGGAACCGGGCACGGTGGCCTACCCGGAACGCGTCGCCGCGGGGCTCGCCGCCGCAGGTGTCCGCGCGCGGGTCGGCGGGTGGGGCTGGGACGCCGAGGGCGTGCCGTTCGGCGCGCCCGCCGACGAGGTGCTCGCCCGCCAGGAGGACATCGTCAGGTCCCTGCCGGCCACCGGGCCGGTCACCGGCTGGGTGACGCTCGTCGGCCACGACCTGGCGAGCGACGAGCTCTTCGTCGGGGCGGCGAGCCTGGCCGAGCGGCTCGATGTCGGACTCACCTGGCACATCTCGCCGGGACCCGCCGACATCGAGGCGTACGCCCGGCGCTGCGCGCGCCGGCCGGTGGTCCACTTCCGCGAGCTGGGAGTGCTCGGCCCACGCCTGCTGCTGGGGCACGCCGTGTGGCTCGACGACACGGAGGTCGACGCCATCCTCGAGACCGGAACCGCTGTCGCCGTCTGCCCGGGGGCCTACCTGCGTCTCGCCCAGGGGTACACGCGCGCGTCCCGCCACGCCGAACTGGTGCGGCGTGGCGGCCGGGTGGCACTGGGCTGCGACGCCCACAACGCCGGTGACGGCCCGGACGTCCTCCTTGCCGCCTACCTGTTCGCCGCCCTCGAACGCGACCGTGATCTGCCCGACCCGGTCCGCGCCGAGCAGGCGTTCGCGCTGGCGACGATCGACGGCGCCCGGGCCATCGGTCTCGGCGACCGCATCGGCTCGCTCGAGGTGGGCAAGGCCGCCGACATCGTCGTGCTCGACGCCGACGATCCCGCCTGGATCCCCCGGGGCGACCTCGCCCGCCAGCTCGTGTGGGGCCATGTCTCGCGCACCGTCCGTGACGTGCTGGTCGACGGCCGCGTGGTCGTCCGTGACCGGCGGCCGACGGGCGTTGACCTGGCGGCCGTCGCCGCGGCCGCCGCCGAACGATCCGCCGCCCTCCTCGGACGCGCCGGCATCACGCCCCGCCCCACCTGGCCCACGGAGCGGGCGGCCGACCGGTAAGGAGACCCGCCGTTGAACGTCATCGACACGTCAGGACTTGTATCGGAGAGGAATCAGGACCCACAGTCACGACCGATGGTCGCCGGCCCGGCCGACACGACCCATCAGGCTCACCTCCGACACACTCGCCTCCGACACAGGGGTCGACGCCGCGCAGTACGGCTGCTGCACACAGGTCAGCGAGGACCGCCGTCGATCACGGTCGTTCACCGATACCCGGCAGCCGGACGCCCCCCAGCCGAAGGACGCCGGGCTCGACACCGAGCACACCGCCGCGTTCACAGCGAACGTCACGACCAGCGAGACCCTCGATCACATCGAGGCGATGGCCCTCGCGCATCCACTGCGCGCCAGTGGCCTGGCCATCGCCGACCGGCGACCGCGCCCACCCACAGAACGTCGCCCCGCCGTCGTCGGCCGACAGCCCCGCCCCATGGAGTGGCGGGCGCACGGGCGAAGACCGCGGCGAACACCAGCCCTGCTTCCAGGACGCGCTCATCGCGCCCTCGGAGGCCGTCCGCATCACCACCGATCCTTCGATCACATCCTCTCCTGACCGCGTCGACCCCAACCGGGTCCGAATGGCCGGGCGGATGTCTCCCGTGGTTCGTCACCACGGGCGAGGAGCCCCTCTCCCACGAGGACCGTGTCTCCCGCGCCCGAACTCGACCGGGCCGTAGGCCCCGCCGACAGACCGCCACCCCCGACGTGATCACCGCCCCGAAGAGGCGGTGCCACCCAGCGAACGGAAGCACACAGATGACCACAAGAAGCATGCCCAGGTGTCGTCGGGCCGCGGCCGGCCTCGCCGTCGCGGGAGCCCTCGTGCTCTCCGGCTGCGCCGACAACGCGGCGACGGCCTCCAAGGCGACCCCCGCGGCGAACGGAGGCGGCAGCGACTCCGCCCTCAAGGAGCCCGACGTCAACGGTGACGGCAAGGTCGTCGTCGGTGTCCTCAGCCCCGGCGACATCAACGACCGCGGCTACTACCAGAGCTTCGTCGACTCGGCGGAGGCGTTCGCGAAGGAGAAGGGCTGGACGATCATCAAGCGCGGAAGCGTGGCCCCGAGCGACGCGCTCACCGCGGCCCGCGCGATGTGCCAGCAGAACGTCGACATGGTCGCGCTCGGCGCGAGCGAGCTCAAGACCGCGACACCCGCATCCGAGGAGCCGGTCTGCGGCAAGACGGTCTGGTACCTGCCGTCGTCGTCGGACACCGACGTCCACCCCCGGGTCCTGCTGTCCGCCGACGACCCCAACCAGTCCCTGCTCGCCGCCGGCTACGCCGCGGGCCTGAAGATGAAGGCGGCCGGCTACACCAAGGCCGGGTTCATCACCGGCAACAAGGCCGACTTCAGCGTCAACGCCGCCAAGGCGTTCCTGGCGGGGATCCGGGAGGTCATCCCGAAGGCCACCATGACGAGCACCTACACCGGCGACTTCAACGACTCGGCCAAGGCCAAGGAAGCCACCCAGGCACAGATCAGCCAGGGGATCAAGGTCATCTACCCCTACCTCGGCGGAGCGACCGACGCCGCCGCGCAGATGGCGAACGAGGGCGGCGCGCTGACGCTCACGCCGGGCACCGACCGGTGCGACTCGACCAGCCCGAAGTACGACATCTCCGTGATCTTCAGCCCGGGGGACTACTTCCGCTCAGCGCTGGAGGAGTTCGCCAAGGACAACCTCAAGATGGGCACGACGCGCGTGTGGAAGCTGGGCGTCGACCCCTACCCGACCGTCAAGATCTGCCGTCCCGAGGGCGGCGAGGCGCAGCGGCTGGACCGGTTCATGAAGAAGATCGGCACCGACAAGATCGATCCGGCGGCCGAGGTCGAGCGCCTCGGCTGACGCGCCGACAGCGACGAGGAAAGATCAGCGATGACACCGACGACCTCAGCGGTTCCGATTCTCGAGCTGCGCGGCATCACGAAGTCATACGGATCCGTCAAGGCCTGCGCCGGCGTCGACCTCAGGGTCGACGCCGGCGAGATCCACGGACTCCTTGGAGAGAACGGGGCAGGCAAGTCCAGCCTCATGAAGGTCCTGCTGGGGCTGGTCCGGCGCGATGCCGGCACCGTCCTGGTGCGCGGGGAGGAGGTCGCGCTGGACAGCCCGCAGGAAGCGGCCGAGCTGGGCATCGGCATGGTCCACCAGCATTTCAGCCTCATCAACGGGCTGACCGTGTGGGAGAACGTGGCGCTCGGCGACCACGGCAAGGTGCACAAGCAGGCCATCTGTGCCGATATCGCCGAGGTCTCGGCGCGGTACGGGCTGCCCATCGACCCCGATGCTCCCGTCGAGACCCTCTCGGCCGGTGAGCGGCAGCGGGTCGAGGTGGTCAAGTGCCTGCGGCGCGACCCTCAGATCCTGATCCTGGACGAGCCCACCTCGGTGCTGACCCAGGCCGAGTCGGAGGAGTTGTTCGCCGTGCTCGGCCGGGTGGTGCAGGAGGAGGGACGCGCGGTCATCCTCATCAGCCACAAGCTCGCCGAGATCGCCCAGGCCACCGACCGGGTGACGGTCCTGCGCAAGGGAAGTGTCGCCTTCCGGGCCGTCACCGCCGAGACCACTCCCCAGCTGCTGGCCCGGCAGATGGTGGGCAGGGAGGTGTCCCTGGGGGAGGAGGCCGCCGCCCTCGGCCTGGTGCCGACAGGCAGGAGGCCCGAGGGCGGCGGCGGTCCCGATGGGCAGCCGCCCGTCCTCCGCCTCAGCGGACTCACCGTCGAGCAAGGCGGGGTCAGACTTCTCGCGGACGTCGACCTGACCGTGGCGTCGGGCGAGATCGTCGCCCTCTACGGCGTCGAGGGCAGCGGCCAGGCGACCCTCGGTGATGTCCTCGCGGGGCTGATCCCGCCGACCGCGGGCACCGTCGAGGTCACCGGGAGCAGGGTGGACGTGACCCGGCCGGGAGCGCTCTGCGAGGCCGGTCTCGGCATCGTGCCGGAGGACCGGCATCACAGTGGCGTCGTCCTTGACATGAGCGTCGCCGAGAATCTGACGATGAAGTCGCTCGGCAAGGTCAGCGGCCGGTTCCTGTTGCGGCGGAGCGCCATGCTCGCCGAGGCGCGCCGCCTCGCCGACGAGTTCAACATCGTCACCCCGTCGCTGGACGCACCCGTGCGCAGCCTGTCCGGCGGCAACCAGCAGCGGGTCGTCCTCGCCCGGGAACTGTCCGGTGACACCCGGGTCCTGGTGGCCGCACAGCCCACCCACGGCCTCGACATCGGCGCCATCGAGGACATGTACGCCCGGCTGCGCGCAGCGGCCGACGAGGGCGTCGGAGTACTGCTCATCTCCACCGAATTCGAGGAAGTCATGGCCCTTGCGACTCGGATCGCGGTGATCTCGTCCGGGCGGATCACCGGAACACTCCCCGCCTCCGAGGCGACCCCCGAACGGCTCGGCATGCTGGTCGGCGGTGAGGTCGCATGAGTGCCGCCTCTCGGACGGATCCGGACGACCTCGGCCGACGCCTGCTCGCCCGGCTCCGGCCAGGGCGCCGTGACTGGATGACGGCGGGCCTGACCCTCGCGCTCATCGGTGGCGCCGGCGGCGTGTCCGCGCTGCTGCTCACGCTGACCGGTGCCTCGCCGAGCGCTTCGCTGACCGCGATATGGACCGGGTCCCTCGCCAACGCCACCGGATGGACGACGACGCTGCTCAACACCGCGCCCCTGCTGCTGGTCGCGGTCGGTGCGTGCGTCTGCGCGTCCGCCGGCACGTTCAACATCGGACAGGAGGGCCAGGTGCTCATCGGCGGCCTGGCCGGCGCCTGGGTGGGGCTGCGCCTGGCCGTGCCCGGCCCGATGCTGGTCGTCGTGGTGCTGGGCGCCGCAGCGGTCGGAGGTGCCGCCTGGGCCGCGCTCAGCGCCCTGATGCTCCGCTTCCGTGGTGTCAACGTCCCGGTGAGCACGCTGCTGATGACGTTCCTCGCCATCCAGCTCGTCACTTTCGCGGTCAGCACGCCGTGGGTCCTGCAGGAGAGCGTGCAGGGTGCCGGGGACATCGCCGACGCCCAGTCCAACGCCCTGCCGGCCAACGCCCAGCTCGCCGGCTTCGGGCAGTACCCCTCGCTGCAGCTCAACACGGGCCTGTTCCTCGCGGTCGTCGCCACGGTCGCGGTCGCCCTCCTCCTGAGCCGCAGCCGGTGGGGCTTCAAGGTGCGCATGGTCGGTCTGAACCCGCGCACGGCTAAGCACGCCGGTGTCAGGGTGGCCGCCCTCGGCGGTCTCACCCTGGCGCTGTCCGGCGCTTTCGCGGGACTGGCCGGAGGACTGCTGCTGACCAGCCCGGTCAGCACCAACCGGCTGCAGGCCGGACTCTCCGACAACGTCGGCTGGGACGGCCTGCTCGTCGCGCTCGTCGCCCGCAACCGGCCCCTGGCCGCTGTCCCGGTGTCGTTCGTGTTCGCCGTACTGCGCGCGGGCGGCGATTTCCTCTCGGCCACCGGCGTGCCGTCGTACCTCGTCGACATCGTCAAGGCGTTGCTCGTCCTCGCCTTCGTCGCACCGCCCGTCCTCGTCGACCTCCTCCACGGCCGTCGCGGTGCCACACTGCGGGCGGCGTCCGCCGTTTCCGTTGTCCCGACCAAGACGGAGGTGGCCGCGTGAGCGTTCTGGACAGCACCACGACCATTCTCGCGAGCGGTGTCCGGCTGACCGTGCCGTTGGCCTTCGCCGCCTGCGGTGAGTACCTGGCCGAGCGTGCCGGCGCGATGAACATCTCCGTCGAGGCGATGATGCTGAGCGCCGCGTTCACCTCGGTCGCCACCGCCAGTGCGACCGGCAGCGCCACCGTCGGCCTCGCGGTCGGTGTCCTGACCGGCCTCGTCGTCGGTTTCGTGCACGGCAACCTCTCCCACCGGGCCCAGATCAACACCTTCGTCGTCGGCCTCGTGCTGAACGCGCTGGTGCTCGGGCTGACGAGCTACCTGATCACGACCGAGCAGTTCGCCTCGCACCAGGTCGGGGTGCTGTCGATCCCGCTGCTCGAGGACATCCCGCTCATCGGCAAGCCCCTGTTCTCCGAACGCTGGCCCGCTTACCTGCTGATTCTGCTGGTGCCGCTGACCTGGTGGTTGGTGGAGCGCAGCCGCTGGGGCCTGGAACTCCGGGCGGTGGGGGAGAACCCGCAGGCCGCCGACGTCACGGGCATCAAGGTGAACGCGCGTCGTCGGCAGGCCCTGCTGTGGTGCGGCGCGCTGGCCGGCCTGGGCGGCGCGTACCTCGCGGTCGGCGAGGTCGGATCGTTCAACCAGAACATGACCGCCGGACGCGGCTACCTCGTCATCGCCGCGGTGATCTTCGGGGCCTGGCGGCTGGGTCGGACCATGCTGGGCTGCCTGGTGTTCGGCCTCTCCGACGCGATGCGTCTGGCGCTCCCCGCGCTCGGTGTCACCCTCAACGCCCAACTGCTCGTCGCGGCCCCGTATCTGCTCGCGCTCCTCGCCATGCTGCTGTTCACCACCCAGCACCGAGAACCGGGGGCGCTGGGCCGGCCTTTCGAGCGCGGGTCGACCTGACGGCAGGATCCGAACCGATTCCCTCCGGACGCACCCGATCCCTCGGACGCACCCGGACCCTTAGACGTCGTCTCATTTGGTGAGTCGGCGGTAGCAAATGAGGGTGCAGGCGATGGCGGTGAAGGCCAGGAAGTGTTCGGCCTTGCGCTCGTAG
>NZ_JBHVDD010000120.1:0-23887 GCF_042802995.1 Streptomyces sp. NPDC057438 | reverse complement strand
CTGTGCACCCCGGCGCCTCCGCCGGGGTGCACAGCCCGCCCAGGGCGGTTGGCGGGCGGCGATGGCGGTGCCGGTGCCCGCCCACGCGGTGGGATCGAACAGGGGGAGTGCGCCGCCCCGGAGGGCCTGCTGACGCTCTGAAGCGGCGTGCGGAAGAGGGCAGTTGTCCGATGCCAGGCGTCGGCGGCACGCACTACGCTGCGCTGTCGTGCAGCAGACACGCCTCGACACCGCCCGGATCCGGGCCGCCCGGCAGGTCATCGACCCGGTCTTTCTCGACACCCCGTTGTACCGCTGCGAGGCGCTGGAGCCCCGCCTCGGATGCGCGGTGAGCGTCAAGCTGGAAACCGCCAACCCGGTCCGCAGCTTCAAGGCCCGGGGCACGGAGGTCGTCGCGACCCTGCTCGCCGGACAGGGCCCACGGGCCGTGGTGTGCGCCAGCGCGGGCAATCTCGGCCAGGCCCTCGCCTGGTCCGGCCGCGAGCGGGGGCTCGACGTGACCGTCGTGGCCTCCCGCTTCGCGACCGCGGCGAAGCTGGACCGGATCCGCGCGCTGGACGCCAGGCTCGAACTGGTCGACGGCGACCACGAGATGGCCCGGGAGCGGGCGGCGGCCGTCGCACGGTCCGACGGCATCCGGCTGGTCGAGGACAGCCTGGACATCGAGACCTGTGAGGGCGCGGCGACCATCGGCGTGGAACTGGCGGGTGCCGCGCCGTTGTTCGACACCGTGCTGATCGCCCTCGGCGGCGGGGCGCTGGCCACCGGTGTGGGACATGTGCTGAAGGCCCTGGCGCCCGGGGTCGAGGTGATCTGCGTGCAGCCGCTGGGCGCGCCGGCGATGACGTACTCGTGGCGGCAACGGCGGGTCGTCACCACCGACTCGACCGACACCATCGCCGACGGTGTCGCCGGCCGGTGTCCCGTCCCGGCCGTCCTGGAGGACCTCCTGCTGGTCGTCGACGACGCCGTGCTGGTCCGGGAGGCGTCGATCATCGCGGGTATGCGCCTGCTCCTCGAACATGCGGGCCTCGTCGTCGAGCCGTCGGCCGCGCTCGGCATCGCGGCGATCCTCGAAGACCGTGACCGCTTCGCCGGCCGGCACGTGGTCACCGTGGTCTGCGGGGGCAACGTCGACCTGGACGCGTATCACCGCTGGGTCGGGTACGAGGGCCCGTCCTGACTCCTCTTCGGGCCGTTGACCTGGGATGATGCCCTCATGGAAGCTGGTTTCCCCGGGGAGGGCACGCCCACCGTCGATCTCCGCCTGTGGCGCTCCGATGCCATCGTGCTGTTCGACTGGCTGAGGAGTACCGACCTGAACGACGTACCGATCACCCATCCTTCCCAGAAGCAGGCTCTCGCAGATCTCCTGGCGCGCCTGGAGGAGGTGGACGTCGTCGGGTCCACCGAGGAAGAGATCGCCGCGGCCAGGGACGAGGTGGCCAGGGACATGGGCTGGTAGGAGTCCGGAGACGGCCGAGCCCCGCCCGATCGCGCTCCAGGTTCACCCGCGCGAGTCGGCCCGCACTGCTGGCGACAGGCGGTTCGTTTCCGGCTTCCTGCAGCCGGCCGGCGCAGCGATACCGCGGTGGTGCTGCTGACATGGATTGCCGAGGTGGCGGACGAGCCGCTGGTCCTGGAGCCCGCCGACCGGCAGGTGGAACGGGAGACCGACACGTGGTGGCTGGGGGCGGAGGACGCGGACAGGATGTCGCTGTCCGTCTCCGAGGTGGTGGCTGCTTTCGAGCGGACCGCCGCGACCATCCGAAGCCGCATCCGCGAGCTGGGCTTTCCGGGGGCAGCGACCTTCTACGTATGGCACGACCGGCAGGCCGGGCAGCTCCGTTGCTCGACGGGATCCGTGACCCCGGATGAGCTGACGTTCAGGGGTGCCTATGTGCTGTGCGACGATCTCGGGGCGGTCGTGGAGGGTTATGTGACCGACAGCGGGCCGGGCGTCGTCACGCGGACCCGTCCGGTTGAGGCGCACACCCCCTCGGAACAGACCGCGGCTGAGGGAGAGATCGTGCCTCTGCGTGTCTGGGCCGGCAGCGTCGGGGCTGCCTCACCGTGACCGGGCCGTGCGTGGGCGGGCGCTCCGGTGACGCATGCCCCCTTGGCAGAGTCATCGACCCCGCCCCCAGCTGCCGACCCCCGCCCTCACTCAACCGATCACTGCCTTCCGGGCACCCCCTCAGGCGTGGCAGGATCCCAGAACCGCACCCACCACGGCCCAGACGGACGGTACGTCAGGCCACACCGGAGGACCCGCCATGACCGCTTCGCTCCACGTCCTGACCACCGGCTACGCGGACGAACGGGTGGCGGGCACGGTCACCCTGCTCGTCGACGGCGCGACCGTCGCGGTCGTCGATCCCGGGATGGTCGCGAGCCGTCGCCTCATCCTGGACCCGCTCGCGGAGCACGGGCTGGCCCCCGAGGACGTCACCGACGTCGTCTTCAGCCACCACCACCCGGACCACACGCTGAACGCGGCCCTGTTCCCCGAGGCCCGCTTCCACGACCACATGGCCGTCTACCGCGACGACATCTGGGAGGACCGGGACGCCGACGGCCACCGGCTCTCCCCGTCGATCGCGCTGATGACCACCCCCGGCCACACCGCCGAGGACGTCAGCACCCTCGTGACGACGGCGGAGGGTCTGGTGGTCCTGACCCACCTGTGGTGGAGCGCGGAAGGACCGGCCGACGACCCCTTCGCCCCTGACCGGGACCAGCTCCGGGCGGCGCGGGAGAAGGTCCTGGCCCTGGAGCCGGTCCTGATCGTCCCCGGCCACGGCGCACCCTTCGCGCCGTCGGCCTCGACTCCGCTCTAGCCGGGGCCCATGGCGTTCGCGGACGCCGGCGCCCGGGAGCCGGTTGAGCGGGGTGTGCCGTGGCGGGATGCTGGAGGCAGCGCCCGTGCAGGGTGACCCATCGCCCGTGCCGGGGCGACGCAGGGACGAGGTCGGTAGACGCCCATGGACAACGAACCCGACACCACCACAGCGGCACCCGATGACTTCGCGGTCGTCATCGACGCCCGCGGCGCCGTCATGGTGTGGAGCGCGGGAGCCGCGAGGCTCCTCGGACACGGCCCCGAGGACGTCGTGGGCAGGCCCGCCTCCGGTCTGCTCGCCGTCACCCTGCCCTTCGCGACGCGGCGCCACCTGGCCGCGGGCGAGCCGTGGACGAGCGATCTGGTGCTGCGCAAGCGCGACGGGGACCGCGTCACCGTACGGCTGCGGGGCACTCCGCTGGCGGACGCGGACGCCGGTACGTACTGGGTCGTCACGCCGGTGGCGGTGAGCTATTCCTCCGCCCCGACGGACAGGGAGTCGGCGGAGCTGTGGGACCTCACGCTGGCGCAGCTCCCGCTGCCCGTGGCGATCTACGACAGCGAGGCGCGGTTCGTCACCTGCAACCAGGTCATGACCGAGGCCATGGGGCTGAGGCCGGACGAGATGCGGGGACGGACGTTGTGGGAGATCTACCCGGTTCCGCCCCTGGACGAGATCGACCGCCTCCAGCACCAGGTGGTGCGCACCGGCGAGATGGTCTTCCGCGAGGAGCAGCCGTTCCGTGCCTCCGGAGAGGTCCGTGACCACGCGTGGTCCGTGTTCCTCTCCCCGCTGAAGGACCGAGCCGGTGCGGTCCTGGGGGTGTCCGCGCTGGTCATCGACATCACCGAGCAGTACTGGGCCCGGCGTCGCCTGGCGGTGCTCAACGACGCCAGCGTGCGCATCGGCAGCACCCTCGACGTCACCCGTACGGCCGAGGAACTGGCCGAGGTCGCGGTGACGGGGTTCGCCGACTTCGCCACCGTCGACCTGCTGGAATCCGTCGTCCAGGGTCACGAGCCGCAACCGGTGCCGCCCGACACACCGGTCGTCTGCCGGCGGACCGCGCAACGGTCGGTGCTCACGGGTTGCCCCGAATCCGTGGTTCCCGCGGGCGACACCGATGTCTACCCTTCGAGTTCACCCCCGGCCCTGACCCTGGCCGACGGCCGGGCGAAGCTCTACCGCGCGGGCGACCCGTCGCTGCGGGCGTGGGTGACGGCCTCACCGGCCCGCGACGCGAGCATCCGCCGGTTCAAGATCCACTCGGTGCTGATGGTGCCCCTGCGCGCGCGGGGGGTCACGCTCGGCGTCATGCAGCTGATGCGGCACCGGACCGCGGACGCCTTCGGGCCGGACGACCTGATCCTCGCCGAGGAGATCGCCGCCCGGGCCGCGGTGAGCATCGACAACGCCCGCCGCTTCACCCGTGAGCGCCGGACCGCGCTCACCCTCCAACGCAGTCTGCTGCCCGAACGGCTGCCCGACGTGGCGGCCGTGGACCTCGCCTACCGCTACCTGCCCGCCGGTCCCGGGGACGAGATCGGCGGCGACTGGTTCGACGTCATCGCGCTGTCGGGGGGACGGATCGCGCTGGCCGTGGGGGACGTGGTGGGACACGGGGTGCGTGCCTCGGCCACGATGGGCCGTCTGCGCTCCGCGGTACGCACCCTCGCCGACGCCGACTTCGCGCCCGACGAACTGCTCACCCGTCTGGACGATCTCGTCATCCGTCTCGACCGGGAGGAGGGCCCGGACGCGCGACGGCAGGCGGAGGAGGCCTCCGGGGAAGTCGGGGCCACCTGCCTCTACGCCGTCTACGACCCCGTCGCCGGCCGATGCGACCTGGCTCGGGCGGGCCACCCGCCACCCCTGCTGGTGGACCCCGACGGCACGGTGCGCGTACTGGACCTGCCGGCCGGGCCGCCCCTCGGTCTCGGCGGACTGCCCTTCGAGGCGGCTCGGATCGACATGGCCGAGGGCAGCGTGCTCGCGCTCTACACCGACGGTCTGATCGAGGCCCCGGGCCGTGACCTCGACGTCGGGCTGGACCTGCTGGGTGAGGCCCTGCGCCACCCCGCCGCCGGCCTGGAGGAGACCTGCGAGGAGGTGATGCGCAAGGTGCGGCCCGACCCGCCGGCCGACGACATCGTCCTGCTCCTGGCCCGCACCTCCACGCTCGGCGCGGACCAGGTACGCACCTGGCCGCTCCCCGCCGATCCCGCCGCCGTCTCCGGGGCCCGCCGTGGGGCGAGCGAACAGCTGGCCGCCTGGGGACTGGGCGAGCTGGAGTTCGCCACCGAGCTGATCGTCAGCGAACTGGTCACCAACGCCATCCGCTACGGCACCCCGCCCATCCAACTGCGTCTCCTCCGCGCCGATGCGCTCATCTGCGAGGTCTCCGACGGCAGCGCCACCGCCCCGCATCTGCGGCGGGCCCGGACCTTCGACGAGGGCGGACGCGGACTTCTCCTCGTGGCGCAGGTCGCCGAGCGCTGGGGCAGCCGCCACACCTCCGTCGGCAAGACGATCTGGGCCGAGCAGTCCCTGCCGGCCGACGTGCGGGAGGCAGAGCCGCCCACCGCGCCGCCCGGCCCGGTCGCGTAGGCGCGCCCCCGCCCCGCGGCGGGCGGTACGGTCCCGTAGGCGCGCCCCGGCCCTCCGCGCCGGTCAGGCGGAGGCCAGCCTCCGGAGCACCGCGGCGGAGACGGGTGCGGGCAGGGCGCGCAGTGTGCGGACCAGCGTGGCCGTGGGCCAGGGGAAGTACGCCTGGGCGGGTTCGCGTTCCAGCGCGCGGACGACGTGCTGCGCCGCCCGCTCCTGGCTGATCTGGAAGGGCTTCGGCAGCCCGTCGCCGCTGATGCGTTCGGTGGCGACGAACCCCGGGTGGATCGAGGTGAACCGTATGCCGCGGGGCGCCAGTTCGACGCGCGCGGCGTCGATCAGCGTGCGCGCGGCGGCCTTCGCCGCCGAGTACGGGCCCTGGCGGGGGATGCCCATCAGCCCGGCGAGGGAGTTGGTGTGGGCGATCAGGCCGCCGTCCGCCTGGGAGCCCATCCGGTCGATCAGCGGGACGAGATAGTTGACGACCGTGTCGTAGTTCAGTGCCATGATCCGGGCGACGTCCGCCACGCTCACCCGGTCCATGGACATGTCCGGCCCCTGGCCCGCGTTGAGCAGGGCCACGTCGATCGCTCCGAACTCCGCGACGCCGGCCGTCACCACCTCGGCCGCCGCCCGTGGGTCGAGGGCGTCGGCGACGAGGTCCAGGCAGGCGCTGCCCGCCGCCCGCACCTCGTCGGCCACACGGGTCAGTTCGGGGGCGCGCCGTGCCGTGAGGACCAGGCGGTTGCCGTCGGCGGCGAGCTGGCGTGCCACCTCCGCGCCGATGCCCGACGAGGCGCCGACGATCAGAACGGTGCGGTCGGTGATGCGTGCCATGGTCCTCCTTCGCTCCGAGCGGGAACGCTCACCGGCTGTCCGGTGCCGGTCACCCTACGGCGGCCGTTCCTCCCCGCGTCGCCCCCAGGACGTTCCGGCTCTCGCCCCGGTTCCCATATCCGACTGTGTCACCCAACACAATCGATCGACATTGTCACTCGACCATGTCGGTCGTATGGTGGTGCCCGGCGACAGCCAGTGCGGATGAAAGGCAAGCCCATGACCTACGCGACCGAGCGCGGAACCGAACCGATCCCCCAGCGTCCCGCCCTCCCCCTGGTCGGCCACGCGTTCGACATACCCGGTGGCGCCGACGGCCTGCTCCACGTGATGAAGGAGGCCAGGGAACTCGGTCCGCTGTTCAAGCTGCGGGTCTTCGGCAACGAGATCAACATCGCCTCCGGCCTCGACATGGTCACCGAACTGGCGGACGAGAGCCGCTTCCGCAAGAACGTGCACGCGGACCTCGTGCTGCTGCGGGAGATCGGCGGCGACGGACTCTTCACCGCCTTCAACGACGAGCCCAACTGGCGCAAGGCGCACGACGTCCTCATGCCGGCCTTCTCCCTCGGCGCGATGCGCGGCTACCACGCGACGATGCTCAAGGTGGCGCGCGAGCTGATCGCGAAGTGGGACGGCGCGGCAGGGACGGAGCCCGTGGACGTCGCCGAGGACATGACCCGGCTGACCTTCGACACGATCGGACTGTGCGGCTTCGGCTACGACTTCGAGTCGTTCGGCCGCCAGGAACCGCACCCCTTCGTCACGGCGCTGTCGCGCGCGCTCGGCTTCGCCCAGGCGAAGGGCGAGTCCATCCCCGGCCTGGACCTGTTCAAGTGGAAGCAGGCCGAACAGTTCCGGACGGACGTGGCCGTGATGCGGGACCTCGTCGACGACGTGATCCGGGAGCGAAGGGCCTCCGGCGACACCGCCACCGACGACCTGCTCGGGCGCATGCTGCACACCCGTGACCAGGTCACCGGTGAGCCACTGGACGACGTCAACATCCGTCACCAGGCGATCACGTTCCTCATCGCCGGGCACGAGACCACCAGCGGGGCACTGTCGTTCGCCCTGTACTACCTCACCAAGCACCCCGAGGTCCTCGCCCGGGCCCAGGCCGAGGTCGACGCCCTGTGGGGCGACACGGACACCCCCGATCCCGACTACGGGGACATCGGAAAACTGACATACGTCCGACAGGTGCTCAACGAGGGCCTGCGCCTGTGGCCGACGGCCCCCGCCTACGCCGTGGAACCCCTGCAGGACACCGTCATCGGCGGCAAGTACGCCGTGCGCGAGGGCGAGACGATCCAGGTGCTCATCCCGCAGCTGCACCGCGACCCCGCCTGGGGCGAGAACGTCGAGCTGTTCGACCCCGACCGGTTCCTGCCCGAGCGGGAGCTGGAGCGTCCGGTCCACCTGTTCAAGCCGTTCGGCAGCGGCGAACGCGCCTGCATCGGCCGCCAGTTCGCGCTGCACGAGGCCACGCTCGTCCTCGCGCTGGTGATCCACCGGTACCGCCTGATCGACCACACCGACTACCAGCTGAAGATCAAGCAGTCGCTCACGATCAAGCCCGACGAGTTCACCCTGCACCTGGCCCGGCGCGCCGGCGCGGAGCGACGGATGCCCGCCGTCGCGGCGGGCGGGGCTCCGGCGGGCGAGACCCGGCCCAAGGTCCGCAAGGCCGCCGGAACCGCGCTGACCCTGCTGCACGGGTCCAACCTGGGCACCTGCGCGGGCATCGCGCGTGAACTCGCGGACGACGGCGACCGGCACGGCTTCGCCCCGACGGTCGCCTCCCTGGACACCGTCGCGGGCAGCCTCTCCGCCGCTGAAGGTCCGGTGGTGATCGTGGCCGCCTCCTACAACGGCAGGCCCACCGACGACGCCGTGCGCTTCATGGAGTGGCTCGACACACTGACACCCGGCTCACTCGACGGGCTCCGCTACGCCGTACTCGGCGTCGGCGACCGCAACTGGGCCGCCACCTACCAGCGCGTACCGGCCCTCATCGACGAGCGACTGAGCGCGGCCGGCGCCACCGCCCTCCTGGAGCGCGGCGCCGCGGACGCCTCCGGCGACTTCGCCGGCACGGTCGACCGCTGGACCGGCGAGCTGTGGACCACGCTCCTCGTCCACCACGGAACCGCGCAGGACGTGGTCGCGGCGGAGCCGGACGCGGACGCGGAGGAGGGCCTGTACGTACTGGAGGACACCACCGACTCGGTCATCGGCGGCCTCGCGGCACGGCACGGCGTACAGCCCATGGAGGTTCTCGACACCCGCGAACTCGTCGACATGTCGCACGGCCTCGGCCGCTCCAAGCGCTTCCTCAGGCTCCGGCTGCCCGAGGGGGTCACCTACCGCACCGGCGACCACCTGGCCGTCCTCCCGCGCAACCCGGACCACCTCGTCCGGCGGGTCACCGACCGGTTCGGTCTCGACCCGGACCGCACCGTCCGGCTGCGCGCCCGCCGGCCCGGCCGCAACACCCTCCCCGTCGACCGCCCGCTCACCGTCCGCCGCCTGCTCACCGACTTCGTGGAACTCCAGGACCCCGCCACGCGGGAGCAGATCGCCGTGCTCGCCGAACACACCGCCTGCCCGCCGGAGAAGCGCCCCCTGGCGGAACTCGCCGCCGCGGACCCGGAGAGCTTCCGCGAGCGGGTGACCACCGTCGGACACAGCGTCCTGGACCTGCTGGAGCGCTACCGCGCCTGCGAGCTGCCGTTCGAGCGCTTCCTCGAACTGCTCCCGGTCCTGCGCCCCCGCCACTACTCGATCTCCTCCTCCGCCGTGGCGGTGCCCGGTGAGGTCGATCTGATGGTGTCGCTCCTCGCCGCTCCCCACCGGGCCGGCGAGGGCATGTTCCACGGCATCGGCTCGCACTTCCTGCAGAGCGTGGAGGCGGGCGACACCCTGCAGGCCCGGGTCCTGCCGTGCAGCGAGGCATTCCGCCTGCCCGACGACACCTCCGCCCCCGTGATCCTGGTGAGCGCGGGCACGGGACTCGCACCCTTCCGGGGCGCCGTCCTCGACCGCCGTCACGCGGGCTCCACCGGGACGCTGCTGTGCTACTTCGGCTGCGACCACCCCGACGTCGACTACCTCCACCGCGCGGAGTTCGAGGCGGCCGAGGCGGCAGGAGCCGTCAGTATGCGGCCCACCTTCTCCTGTGTGCCCGAGGACGGAGTGCGCTTCGTACAGGACCGGATCAGGAAGGAGAGCGACGAGGTCTGGGCGGTGCTGGAGGCGGGCGGCCGCGTCCACGTCTGCGGCGACGGCCGTCGTATGGCCCCGGCGGTGCGCGAGGCGTTCAGGGCGGTCTACCGCGAGCACACCGGCGCCGACGACACCGAGGCGGCCGCGTGGCTGGACGCCCTGACCGAGTCCGGCCACTACGTCGAGGACGTCTGGGCCGGCTGACCGACCACGGCGGTGCGGCGCCGGCCCAGCGCCGCACCCGCCCTCCGGCGGGGCCTCGGACGTGCCCCTCGTCCGAGGCCCCGCACTTCTGAAGACCCCTGACTTCCGCCCCGAACTCGTGAGGTTCCCATGCTTGTTGCCCGCTCGGCACTCCGCCGAGGACCGACCGTCCTGCCCCGTCACCCGCACCGGAGCGGACGGTGAACGCGCGAGGCGGCTCCGCCCTCACCTTCGGTGTCGCGGTGGCCCTCGTCGCCGGAGTGACCCTGGGCAACGGCGGAGCGAACGTGATGCCCGTCTTCGTCGACGACTTCGCCTCGCGCTTCGCGCTGTCGGACTCCGGCGCGGGACTCGTGGCGGCGGCCCAGCTGACGGCGACCGCGATCGTCACCCTGCTGCTCGCCGGGCGGGCCGCTCGGCCGGGGCGGGTGCGGATGGCCCGGCTGGGGCTGGCGGTCTCGGGGGCGGGCTTCCTCGGCGCGACCGCCGCCTCCGACCCCGTCGTGCTGATCCTGGCCAACCTCGTCGTCGGAGCCGGGCTCGGCGCGGTCTACGCCTCGGCCACCGCGGCCCTCGCCGCCACCGACGACGCCGACAGGACCTCGGCGGTCGCCGTCTCCGGCACGGTCTGCGCGACGGCGCTGCTGCTGATGGGGGTCGCCGCCGCCAACCACGACGTGGGCGGGGGCACCGGGTTCCTGCTCATGGCACTGGGCTGCCTGCTCGCCTGGCCGCTGGTGCGCGCACTGCCCGACGGCCCCGGAGCGCCGGGCAGCCGGCCGTTCGGGGCGGCGGAGTCCGTTCCGGCGCGGCCGTCGGTGGTGCTGCTCGCCGGAACCGCGCTCCTGTGGGCCGTCACCCAGGGGGCGTGGTCGTACACCTCCGTCCTGGGGCGGGAGCACACCGGCATGTCCCATTCCGTCGTGTCGGCCGTTCTCGCGGCGGCCAGCGTGGTGGCACTCGCCGGCGCTGTCCTTGGCCCTCTCGCCGCCCGGCGCTTCGGACGCATGCGGTCGATGGCGTCCTTCGTCGCCCTGCAGGCCGTGTCCATGACGGTCCTGATCATCACGCACGACCCCGTGATCTTCGTCGTCGCGGCCGTCCTGTGGCAGACCTGCCAACTGGCCGTCCTGGTCCAGATGCTGGCCGCCGCCTCCCTCATCGACGCGAGCGGACGGCTGGTGGCCTCGCTCAGCGGGGCGGGCGCGCTCGGAACGGGCGTCGGACCTCTGGCCGTCGGTGCCCTCCTCGACGGGGCGGGGGCGGGGGTGCTGGGCGTCGTCCTCGGCGCCGGCACGTTCGTCGCCTCGCTGCCCCTGCTGAGGATGACGGTGGACGGCGCGACGGCCCACGGCGAGCGCCGGTCCGCCTCCGTCCCCGCGCCCTGATACGCCGGCGTCCGCCGTACGGTCGCCGTCCCCGCCGCACACGGTGGGGACGGCGACCGTCTGCGTGGGTGCGCGGCCCGGGGCGGGCACCGCGGATGACGTGCGCCGCCTCGGCCGTCAGAGCACGGGGACCGTCACCAGCTCCAGCCGGCCGCCCGCGAGGGCCACCACCGCCGAGACCAGCGCCTGGAGACCGACGCGTTCGGCTTCCTCGTCGGGCAGGGAGAGGTGCTGGACGGACAGTCCGTCGAAGCCGGCGAGGAAGAACCGGGCCAGGTTCTCCGCGGGCTGGGCCAGTGGGTGACCGGTGCGTTCGGCCGCCTCGGTCACCAGCTTCGTCGTCGAGGCCGTCACCTCGCCGTAGTGGGCCTGGAGAGCCTCCTGCAGCCGGGGCGTGCGCAGGGCGAACATCGACAGCTCGGTGAGCAGCTGGTGCGTGGTCGGCTGTTCGCGCAGGGTCTTCCACAGGGCGGCGGCGAGAGAGGCGACGCTCTCCTCGAAACCGCCGTCCGACGGGGCGGCCGCCTGGACCTGGGTGATCAGGTCGTGGGTGAGCTGCTCCATGACGGCGCGGTACAGATCCTCCTTGGTGCCGAAGGTGTAGTGCACCGTCGCCTGCGCCACGCCCAGCTCGGCGGCGATGGCACGGGTGCTCCCGGCGGCGACGCCCTCCCTGGTCATGAGGTCGATGGCAGCCTTGATCAACTGGGGGCGGCGCTCCGCCGCGGACACATGAGCCATACACGCCATCATACGACTGAGTCGATCGATCCAGTCGGCTGGCGACCGTAGAGGCGGCACCCGGACCTCCCGGGCGCGTCCGCAACGAACGCCTCGGGCTGTTCCAGCGAGGAAGTTGTGCCACGTTTGTGCCACGTCGGTGTTCAGGGCGGGCGGCCACCGAGCTCGTGGACCACCCGCGCAGCCTCGCGGACCACTACGCCCGCTCCACACCCCCGCGCCCCCCGTCCTCGGGAAGCAGGCTCAAGGCGGGGCCGCGTACGGTCACGTAGAACTCCGGCGGGCTACCCCGGACGATCGCTGCCCGTGCGCGCCCCACCGGCCCTCGCGGCGTGGCGTTCGAGGACGAGGCGGGCCGTGACGGCCATGGCCTCGTCGACCATCTCGCCCCGGAACGTCACGGCGCCCCTCCCGTCTCCCTGTGCCGCCTCGACCGCCGCGATCAGTTCCGCGCAGCGCGCGAGTTCGGCGGGGCCGGGGGAGAACACCTCGTTGATCACCGGGACATGGGAGGGATGGATCGCCATCATGCCCTCGTAGCCGAGGGAGCGGTTCTGCTCGGCGAAGGCGCGCAGGCCCGGCAGGTCGCCGACGCGCGTCCACACTCCGCTGACCGGGCACGGCACTCCGGCGGCCCTGACGTCCAGCAGTACGCGGGAGCGCAGTGCCGTCGTCTCGGTCCCCTCGGGACTCCAGCGGTAGCCGACGGCGCGTTCCACGTCACCGCCGGGCGCGCTGAGAGCGCCCAGATAGGCGATGCGCGGGGCGGCTCGCGCGATCTCGTAGGCCTCGCGCAGGCCACGCGCCGTCTCCAGCAGCGGCACCAGGGCGACCTGTCCGGGCGGCAGTCCCTGTTCGCGTTCGCACCAGCCCAGCAGCCGGTCGGCGAGCCGCACGTCCTGGGCGGAGCGGACCTTGGGCAGGACGACGCCCGTGAGTCCGGGCCGTACGACCGCCCGCAACTCCTCGGCCTCCGCCCAGCCGTTCAGCGGGTTGATTCGCACGAACAGGGCCATCCGATCCACCTGGTCCACTGGTGTGGCGGCGGCCCGTGCGACGGCCTCGGACACCCCGGCACGGGCGCTGAGCCTGTGCGCGGCGGGTATCGCGTCCTCCAGGTCCAGGACCGCGGCGTCGGCGCCCGCCGCCCGTGCCTTGGGCAGCCAGTCCGTCCGGGTGCCGGGGACGAAGAGCAGGGAGCGCAGCGGGGGGCGGCCGGCCGCTCCCGCGCCGGCCTCGGCAGGGGCTCGCGGGGACACCTCAGATGACATCGTTCTTCTCCAGCTCGGCCAGTTCGTCCGCGCCGAGTCCGAGCCATGTCCCGTAGACGAGGTGGTTGTCCTGTCCGAGGGCGGGGCCGGTCCGCCAGACCCGGCCGGGGCGCTGCCGGAAGTGCGGGAGCACCGCCTGCATACGCACCGGGCCGAGATCGGGGTCGTCGACGCTGATGATGTCCTCACGTTCGGCGTACACCGGGTCGACCGCGATGTCCGCGGCGTCGAACACCCGTGACGCCACGACCTCGGCACGGGCGAACTCCTCCAGACACGCGCCGCTGTCGCGCTGCGCCACCCAGCTCCGCAGGCCCTCGTCCAACTGGGAGCGGCGGTCGTACTGTTGCCGGGCCGTGGTGAACTCCGCCTCGGGAAGTCCCAGCAGGCGGGCGATGTTGCGGACCGAGCGAAGCGTCGCGGAGGTCACCGTGATCCACTCGCCGTCGCGCGAGCGGTAGGTGTTGATCACGGCTCCGGGTGCGACGGCCAACCGGTTGCCGGAACGCGCGGGGACCTGGCCCAACTGATCGTGGACGATGACCTGCCACTCGACGAGACGGAACAGGGACTCGAAGAGGGCGAGGTCGATCCATTCGCCGTCGAAGCCCGGGTCGTGGTCGCGGCGGTGGAGGGCGGCCAGGACGGCGTAGGCACCCATCAGGCCCGTCACGGCGTCACCGTGCGAGAAGCCGGTGTGCACGGGCGGGCCGTCGGGGAAGCCGGTCAGGTGGACGACTCCGCTGCGCGCCTCACCGACCTTGCCGAACCCGGGGGCGTCCGCCTGTGAGGAGGTGGCTCCGAAGCCGGAGATCTGCAGCAGCACGGCCCGGGGGTTCAGCCGGTGCACGGAGTCCCAGTCGAGTCCCCAGTCCCGCAGGCGGCCGGCGCGCAGGGTGACGATGACGACGTCCGCCCAGGCGACGAGCCGGTGGGCGACGCGTCGGCCGGGCTCGCGGTGCAGGTCGAGGGTGACCGAGCGTTTGTTGCGGCCGGCGACCTTGAACCACAGGGGAACGCCGTCGCGTCGGGGCCCCATGCCGCGGGCCGCGTCCCCGGCGCCGGGGGGTTCCACGTGCACGACGTCGGCCCCCTGGTCGGCGAGCATCGAACCCGCCAGCGGGCCGGCCACCACATGGGCGAACTCGACCACCTTCAGCCCGAGCAACTGCCCGCTTCCCGTGGGGTTCCGTTCGTCGTCCGACACCGATCCCGCTCCCTCGCTCCCGCAGTTCGCGTAGGGCGCCGACCGAGTCGCCCCGTGCGGGGTGCGGCACGGGCGTCGCCGTCCGGGTCTTCAGAGTGCCGGAGTCGGTAAATGCCTGTCGAGCAACAGAAGGCCATCAATCCATGCGGAAGACGCATCAATCGATCGCATGGGCTCCGCCGTCGGCTCAGGCCCAGGAGACCCCGGGCGGGAGTGGCTCCCGGCGGCGGCGGAACTCCTCCAGCGTCTCCAGGAACCGCTCCGTCACCGCCGGGAGCGTGCGCCGGGCGCGCAGCGCGATGTCCAGACGCCGGTCCACCACGGGGTCCACCAGCGGACGGCAGACGACGGGCCCGGCACCCATCAGTGGCAGAACGAGCGCGGGCATGGCCGACACGCCGAGGCCGGCGGTCACCAGTCCGCCCACGGTCGCGATGCTTCCCGCCTCGGCCGCCGGCGCCGCGTGCGCGTCGATCTGGGCGAACGCCGCGTCGGTGAGCCGCCGCACGCTCGAGTCGCGTCCGACGGCCAGGAACGGCAGCCCGGCCAGATCCTCCCAGGTGATCTCGTGGTGGTCGGCGAGCGGGTGGCCTTCCGGCAGCACCGCGACGAAGCGGTCCCGGACCAGGGGACGGTGCTCCAGCTGTTCCGGAGGGTTCCCGACGGTGGTGAGCGCGAAGTCGGCGTCGCCGGACAGGACCCGTTCCAGTACCGGCCGCTCCAGGCCGTCCAGGAGGCGTACCGCGACCTGGGGCCGGCGCTCGCGGAAGGCGGAGATCACCCGGGGCAGCAGCACGGCAGCCACCGAGGGGAGGGTGGCCACGGCGACCGTTCCCGACTCCCCGAGCAGGTAGCGCCTGAGCTCCCTCATGCCCGCGCGGTGAGCGGTGACGATCTGCTCGGCGATCCGCAGTGCCTCCACGCCCGCCGCGGTCAACTGCACGTTGCGGGTGTCGCGTTCCAGGAGCCGGACACCGAGCTGCCGCTCCAGGTCCGCGACCGCGCGACTGAGCGAGGACTGCGACACGTGCATCTCCGCGGCCGCCGCGGTGAAGCTCGCGGCCCGGGCGACGGCGGTGTACGCCGCCAGTTGACGCAGGGTGGTGGCCTCCATGGCCGACGAGCATAGGACGCGCCCACGGTATTGATGCGCTTATCGCATGGACAGATCTCGGTTTGATGCTGGACACCGCTTCCCCCGTGCTCCGAAACTCTCGCGTAACACCTCGGCCCGCCTCCGCCCGCCCAGCACACCGCCGCCGAGGGCCGTCCCCGAGAAAGGGAGCGCCGCCATGCTGGCAGCCCTGGGCTTCGCCACGATCGCCGCCCTGCTGTTGCTCACCATGACCAGACGTGCCTCGGTACTGGTGGCCCTGGTCCTGCTTCCGGTGTCGGCGGCGCTCATCGGCGGCTTCGCGGGCGAACTGGGCGAGTTGACACTCCAGGGACTGGTCAAGGTGGCCCCCACCGGCATCATGATCGCCTTCGCCGTCCTGTACTTCAGTCTGATGGTGGACGCCGGGCTCTTCGACCCGCTCATCCGGGGTCTGTTACGCGTGGCACGCGGCGACCCTTTACGGATCACCGTCGCCACGGCCGTGCTCACCCTGTGCGTGGCCCTGGACGGAGACGGTGCCTCCACCTTCCTCATCACCGTCTCCGCACTGCTCCCGGTCTACCGAAGACTCGGCATGAACCCCCTGGTGCTGTCGGGCGTGGTCTGTCTGGGCGCGGGCGTGATGAACATGGTTCCCTGGGGCGGCCCCACCGTACGGGCCATGGCGGCGCTGAAGCTGGACAGTTCCGAGGTCTTCACCCCCGTGCTGCCCGCGATGGGCTTCGGCGTCGCCTGGGTGCTGCTCGCCTCCTTCCTGCTCGGCCGCAGCGAACGCAGGCGCCTCGCCGCGCTGTCCCCGTCCGGATCCGCCCCGGACGGCGGTGGGAGCGAGGACGAGCGGGGCGATCTCGAACCCACCGCCGTGAAGACGGCCGACGGGGAGCGCCGGCTCCTTCCGTCTCCCGGCGGCGGACCGTCTCCCGGCGACGGACCGGGCACCGTCCGGGTCCCGCCGCTGCCGCGGACCTGGCTGACCGCCTTCAACCTCGTCCTCACCATCGCCCTCCTGGTCTGCCTGATCCGGGAAGTCCTGCCGCTGCCGGTGCTGTTCGTCGTCGGGTTCGCGATCGCGCTGCTGGTCAACCACCCCACCTGGGAACAGCAACAGACGCTGCTCGACCGGCACGCCAGGAGCGTGGTCCTGGTCACCACGATGATCTTCGCGGCCGGTGTCCTCACCGGCATCCTCACCGGCACCGGGATGATCGACGAGATGGCGGAGGCACTCGTCTCCGTCGTCCCCGACTCCTTCGGTTCGCACCTGCCCGTCGTGGTGGCCGTCACCGGTATGCCGCTCAGCCTGGTCTTCACCCCGGACGCCTACTACTTCGGGGTGCTGCCCGTCCTCGCCGAGACCGCGAACGGGTTCGGCACGGACCCCGCCGAGGTCGCCAGGGCCGCCGTCCTCGGCCAGATGACCACGGGTTTCCCGCTCAGTCCGCTCACCGCGTCCACGTTCATCCTGGTCGGCATGAGCGGTGTGTCGCTCGGCGACCACCAGCGCTTCGTCTTCCGCTGGGCCTTCGCCACCACCCTCGTCATGACCGCCGGAGCCCTGCTGACCGGCGCGATCCCCCTGTGACCCGTCAACACGTCACGCCCTTGAAGGAGTTCGGAGCAGCGCCACACGTTCAGGCACCTGATCCCGGTGCCCCCGCCGACCGAGACGAGGACGCATGAGAAGGATCACCAGACGTACGGTGCTCGCGGGCACCGCGGGCGCGGTCGTCACACCGGCCGTGAGCTCGGCACCCGCGGCCGCCGACGACACCGCGACCGTCACGGCCGAAGGACGACGGCCGGCGCCCGGACGACCCGAAGTCCTGCGCGCCGACCTGGTCACCCGGGTGACACCGAGGAACAACTGGCTGGTCACGGCCGTCGCCCTCCAGTACGCCCATCGCATCGACCTCGGCGGTACGGTGATCCCGCCCTCGGCCTTCCAGGTGACGGCCACCGTGGGCGGACGCACAGCTGCCCGTACGGTGCTCCGGGTCTACTCCCACACCACCGCCGACGTGGACCACCGGTCCCGCCCCGGGCGGCCGGGCGACCGCCTGATCCTGGAACTCGACCCGAACGACCCCAACGCGCGGGCCGCCGCCACCGACCCCCTTCCACTCGACCGCGCCTACTCCGTCAGACAGGTGGCGGACGTACACACCCCACAGGGCGAACCGGTGCTCAGGGCACGTCCGTTCGCGATCCGGAACGACGGCGTCATCACTCCCGTGGTCGACGACTTCGCCGCGGGTTCCTTCACCGACTCGACGGGCTTCGAACTCGACTTCCGGCTGTACCGGCCCGCGGGCTTCCTACGGAACCCGCGGGCGCGCACCCGGTACCCGCTCGTCGTCACCCTGCACGGCGGTGGCGAAGTGGCCGACAACAACATGACCCAGCTGACCTCCAACCGGATCGCGGTCACGTTCGCCGAACCGGAGCGACAGCGCCGCCACCCCGCCTTCGTCCTCTCGCCGCAGATTCCCCTGCCGCGGCCCATGGACGGGCCCGACGGCACGGACTGGACCGACGCCAGGGTGCAGGCCGCGCTGATCGGACTCGTCGACACCTTCGTGAGCGAACACTCCCGCAACGTCGACACGGCCCGCCTCTACGCCGTCGGCCTGTCCTCGGGCGGGCGCGGCATCTACAGCCTGCTGGCGAAGCGGCCCGACATGTTCGCGGCGGCTCTGCCCACGGCCGGGTGGGGCGAGACGGCGGCCATGGAGAAGATCACGCACATCCCGATCTGGGCCGACCACTCCGTCGACGACCCGGTCGTCCCTTACCGCGAGGGCCGGTTCGGCAGGCCCGGCACCTGGACACTGATGAACGCGCTGGAGACCGCCGGCGCACCGGTCACCCGCGGGGAGTGGGCCAACGACCTTCCGAAGGCGGAGTTCGAGGCCCGGTCCCGGGCACTTCTGCGGCAGGCCAGGGCCACGCGCAGCCACGTCCTGTTCACGAGCTACCCGCCCGGAACGACACCCGTGAACCCCCACCTCGCCTGGGCCCAGACCTACGAGAACGACGTGGTCATCGACTGGCTGTTCGACCAGACCCGCTAGGGCCCTTCTGCCGGATCTCCGCTGCACGTCTCTCCTTCCGGCTCTTTCCTTCCGCGCTGCGAAAGCTCACAATCCGGCGGGCTCCCGCCGCGCTGCCACAGCACGGGCGCACCTCGCTGTCCGGTTACCGCGCTCACCGCTATCCGGAGGTAAAGCAATGCGTTCATACAGTCGTTCACCCCATCCGGCCGCCCCGTCGCGGTCCCGATCCCGTGCCATGACGGCACTGGTCGCCCTCGCGACCACCATCGGCCTGGCACTGGCCCTGCTGACGGTCGCCGCCCCGCCCGCGGCCGCCGCCGACCTGCTGTCCCAGGGCAGACCCGCGACCGCCTCGTCCACCGAGAACGCGTCCACTCCCGCGTCGGCGGCGGTGGACGGCGATGCCGGCACACGCTGGTCGAGCACGTTCGGCGATCCGCAGTGGCTGCAGGTCGACCTGGGCGCCACCGCGACCCTCAGCCGGGTCGTCCTGCGCTGGGAGGCCGCCTACGCCCGCACGTTCCGGATCCAGACCTCCGACGACGGCACCGCCTGGACCACCGTCCACTCGACCACGACGGGTACCGGGGGCGTGCAGACCCTCGACGTGAACGGCACGGGACGATACGTCCGCCTGCACGGCACCCAGCGGGGGACCCCGTACGGCTACTCGCTGTGGGAGTTCCAGGTGTACGGCTCGGGGGGCGGCACCTCTCCGGGCGGCGGGATCCCCGACCCGACGACCGCCTCTCTGGAAGCCGCGACGGGACCGCTGACCACCGCCACCTACACCGTCCCCAGCCCCAGCGGATACGGCTCCGGCACGGTCACGTATCCCACGAGCGGCGGCGCGTACCCGGGCGTCGTCCTGATGCCGGGCTACCAGGGCACGCAGGAGAACCTGCGGTGGCTCGCACCCCGCCTCGCCTCCTGGGGTTTCGTGGTGCTGAACGTCGGGACCACCACCCTCCTGGACGATCCCGCGTCGCGCGGTCGTCAGATCTCGGCGGCCGGCACCCAGTTGCTCGCGCTCGGCGAGGCCCCCGGCACCCCGCTGTCCGGAAAACTCGACGGCACGCTCGGCGCGGTCGGGCACTCGATGGGCGGCGGCGGTGTCATGGCGGCGCTCCGGGACGACGCGCGCTTCCGGGCCGGCGTGCCCACGGCCCCGTACTACCCGAACATGAACTTCTCCCAGGTCACCGACCCCACGTTCTTCCTGACCTGCCAGAGCGATCCGGTAGCCCACGGCAACACCTACGCGGTGCCCTGGTACACCTCCATGTCCCGGGCCGAGAAGCTCTATGTCGAGGTGCCGGGCGACCACCTGTGCCCGATGACGGGCTCCGGCGACAAGGCCAGGCAGGGCAAGTGGATCGTGTCGTTCCTCAGTCTCTGGCTGCGCGCCGACGCCCGCTTCCAGCCGTTCCTGTGCGGACCGGCGCGGGACGCGGACAAGAACAACACCGCCCTGGTCACACGCTGGATGGACACCTGCCCGTTCTGACCGGCCCGTGCGCACCTGCCCCCGCCCGACGGGCGGGCAGGTGCGTCTTTCGGAGGACCGGGGCCCGCCCTGTCGGCGGGGGGCGTCCCGCCGGTCGGCGGAGTGAACGCCGGACGGCGCCGCGATGGGATGGGGGAGACGCGTTCCGCGAGCAGCGCGGCACCACGTCGACAGGCGTCGACCGTCCACAGGAGAGCACGTGAGATACCGCAAGACTCTGCCCTGGCTCGCCGCCGTGGCCTGCCTCACCACGGCCTGCGCCGGACCGTCCGGGACCGCACCGGCCGCCGTGTCGGCCCCGCCCTCCGCCGCCGGTTCCTCCACGGCCCGCTCCTCGGCCGCCTCGGAGGAGCGGAACAGGGCCCTCGTTCTGCGTCTGTACGCGGAGGCGTTCAACAAGAACAGGAGCGAGGTGGTGAGCGAACTCGTCGGCACCGGCTATGTGCAGCACGACAAGTCGGTGCCCGGCGGAGCCGAGGGCCAGATCGAGCAGTTCGAGAATCTGAGGGCGAGGATTCCCGGTGCGGTGGCCACCGTCAAGCACGTGGCCGCCGACGGCGACCTGGTGGCCGTGCACTGGCAGGCGTCGGCCACCCCGGCGGACGAGACCACCGGCGAGGCCAGGGCCGACCTGTACCGGGTCGCCCGCGGCAAGCTCGTCGAACACTGGGGCATCACCCAGACCGTGCCGGCGAGGACGGCCAGTGGGAACTCCTTGTTCGGCGACGAGTACCGGTACCCGAAGGGAGCACCCTCACTGTCCGAGGGACAGGAGGAGAGGAACCGGAAGTTCGCGGTGACCGCGTACCGCGAGCTGTCCGACGGCGACGTGACGGTGATCGACAGGAAATGGGATCTGCGCTACTACCAGCACAATCCGATGATCCCTGACGGCACGGGCCCGCTGAAGCGGTTGCTCCGGCAGGACACACGGGACGCGCCCCCGTCGGACGGCACCCCCGGTGCGAGCACCTCGCCCACTGCGGACGGTTCGACCCGGTTCGGCCACACCCTCTCCGACGGGGACCTGGTGTGGGTCTTCAGCGCCGACCACGTCGTCGCGGACCTCTTCCGCGTGGTCGACGGGAAGATCATCGAGCACTGGGACGTCGTCGCCGACGGGCAGTAGCGGGGCCGGAAGACCGTCGAGGGATGAGGACGGGCTGGACGAGCCGCCGCCGGTCCACATCCCCGCGACCGTTGACGAGGGCGATCAGCAGGTCGACCGCCTCCTCGCCCAACCGGTCCGGGCGGAGGCTGAGCGTGGTGACGGGCGGGGCCGTCGTCGCATAGTCGGGGTCCTCGCTGACGCACGCCACCAGCAGATCCTGCGGCACCCGGAGCCGGTGCCGCCGGGCGGCCGCGAGGATGTTGTGACCGGAGTCGGAGTAGACGCCGATGACGGCGTCGGGCCGTGGATCACGGTGGAGCAGCCGGCTCACCGCCTCGCGTTCGGCCCCGAAGTAGTCGGGCACGGAGGCGTACTCCTCGACGAGGCAGGGCAGGTCGTGTGCGGCGCACCAGGACGCGTAGGCACGTTCGACCAGACGCGGGTACTGGGCGTCGTGGACGGGCAGGGAGAGCGCGATCCGACGGGCGCCGGACTCGGTGAGGTGGTCCAGCAGAAGACCCAGTCCCGTGTCGTGGTCGGTGTCGACCCACGCGTCGCACCAGTGCGGCTGGGGCGGCCGGCCGTCGCAGACGATAGGGATGCCACGCTCGCGAAGGAGGGCGCGCACCGGGTCGTCGGTACGCGGATCCGCGTGGATGACGCCGTCCACCGGCGTGTGGAGCCACATCCACCGCGACAGCGAGTTCGGCATCACCATGAGCAGGAAGCCGCGCTCGTGCGCCGCGGCGGTGGCGCTCAGCGCCAGCTGCGCGTAGTACGGGATCTCGGTGTACGCGCCGGGCAGATCGCCGTACGCCGTCATGGTCAGACCGAGTACGCCGGTACCGCCGCGGGCCAGCGCCCGGGTCGTGCCCACCGGCGCGTAACCGAGTTCGCGGGCCGAGGCGAGCACGCGCTGCCTGGTCGCCTCGGACAGCCGGCCGGTTCCGTTGAGCGCGTTCGACACCGTGGCCGTGGACACCCCGGCGTGCGCGGCCACGGCGTCGAGCGTGGGTCGCTGCCAGACCCGCGAGCTTCTCATATGTACCCCAACAGCGCCTGTTGTGCTCCAACAGCCCTGTGACGGCTTGTGATTAAGACCTTAATCACGCAGCGTACCCGGCGACGGATACCGGGGCGGTCGATGGGTCAGCAGTGCGAGTCCGAGGAGACGGCGAAGCGAAGAACGCCGGAAGCAAGAATGTCTGAGGACGAGCAGGGTCTCATTCGCGTCAGATTTTCTATTCTTGCCCCCGGGTCGGGGGCCGTATCCGGTCGGAACGTCCCGTCCTCGCGGACTCGTGAGGGCCGGGCGCGAGTACAACACATGGTTAGAGAAGGGAAAGCCCGTGGAGGCGACGATTTCAGGGGTGCGAAAAGCCGCCGTACCCCCTGTGGTTGCGGCGCGGTGGGCGCTGTGGACGTTCGTCATCGTCAACTTGGTGATCGTCGAGATCCTGTTCCTCACCGCGGGGACCGGCAAGAACGGGGTGCTCACGGTCGCCAAGTTCTTCGGTCTGCACGCGGCCGTGCTGATGCTGTTCCAACTGCTGCTGGTGGCCCGGCTGCCGTGGCTGGACCGCCGGATCGGCATGGACCGGCTGACGGTGTGGCACCGGTGGGTCGGTTTCACCCTGCTGTGGACCCTCCTCACCCACGCCGTACTGGTGGTGCTGGGCTATGCCACGCTCGACGACGCGTCGATGACGAAGACCTTCTTCGCGCTGGCCGGAGTACCGGCCTCCCTGCTCGGGATGCTGGCCGCGGCGATCGTCGTCGTGATCGCCGCGGTCTCGGCCCGTCAGGTGCGGCGGCGGCTGCGCTACGAGACCTGGCACGCTCTGCATCTGCTGCTGTACGTGGCGTTGGGGCTGGCGTTCGTCCACCAGCTGCAGGAGACCACGACCTTCACCTCCTCCGCGGCGGCGGAGATCTACTGGTGGGCCCTGTGGCTGTTCGCGTTCGGCTCCCTGCTCACCGGGCGGATCGTGCTGCCCCTGTGGCGCAACGCCTACCACCGGTTCGAGGTCGTGGCGGTGGTGCCGGAGTCGGACGACGTGGTGTCGGTCCATGTCACCGGACGCCACCTGGACAGGCTGCCGGCGCGGGCGGGCCAGTTCTGCTTCTGGCGCTTCCCGGGACACAACTCCTGGTGGACGGCGAACCCGTTCTCGCTGTCGGCGGCGCCCGACGGCCGTACGCTGCGCCTGACGGCCAAGGCGTCCGGCACCACCAGCGCCGGTCTGCGGCACCTCCCGATCGGGACCCGCGCGTTCGTCGAGGGACCGTACGGGGCGTTCACGTCCCTGCACCGCACGCGGCCCGGCGCCCTGCTGATAGCCGGCGGGGTGGGGATCACGCCCGTCCGGGCCCTGCTGGAGGAGGAAGCGGCCGGCGATGTCGTCGTGCTCTACCGGGTGCGGGGCGAGGACGACGCCGTACTGATCGACGAGGTGCGCACGCTCGTCGAGGACCGCGGCGGGCGGCTGCACCTGCTCACCGGCCGCCGGGGCGAGGGCGGCTCACCGTTCGCGCCGGAGAGTCTGCGTGCCCTCGTTCCCGACATCGCCGAGCGCGACGCGTACGTCTGTGGCCCGGCCGGGATGACCTCGGCCGTGCTGGAGGCCCTGCAGGGGCTGAAGGTTCCCCGCTCGCAGGTGCATGCCGAGCGGTTCGGTCTGGCCTGATCCGGGCAGACCTGACCTGACCCCGACACGGGCCGGTTTGTCCGTGGACGCCGAGGCTCCGATGCGGTCTCTTATACACATCTCCGAGC
>NZ_JBHVDD010000119.1:0-23985 GCF_042802995.1 Streptomyces sp. NPDC057438 | reverse complement strand
GGGCGGCCCGCCGCTTCTGTTTTTTGTTGTGTGTGCGGGTGTGTCTTTTATTGTAGTGTGTGTCCCCCCCCCGCCCCGGCCGGCCGACCCCCCGCGCCCCCCCGAGGGGGAGGGGCCGGGAAGCCGGAGGCTCAGGCGTTCGTGCGGCGGCGGCCGGCCAGGACGCCGTACGCGACACCCGCGGCGCCGACGACGATGCCGACGACGCCGAGGACACGGGCGGTGGTGTCGCTCGTGGCGGCGGGCTCGGCGGCGGTCTCCTTCGAGGCGGCCTTGGCGTCGTCGGCGTCGTCGGCGTTCTCGGACTCGTCGGAGGCGGTCGAGGCGCCGGACGAGCCGTGGTGGTCCGCGGAGGCGGCCGACAGCGCGAGCACGGGGGCCGGGTTCTCGGGCTCGTCCTCGCCGTCCTTGGGCACCTCGATCCAGCGGACGACCTCCTTGTTGGAGTACGTCTGGATCGCCTTGAAGACCAGTTCGTCGGTGTTCTCGGGGAGCTGGCCGATGGAGACCGGGAACTTCTGGAAGAAGCCGGCCTTGATGCCGGCTCCGTCGGCGGTCCACGTGATCTTGGAGACGGCTTCGTCGATCTGCTCGCCGTGCAGTTCGAGGGGCTTGTCGAGCTTGGCCTTGGTGACCTTGATGTCCCAGCCCGGCACGGCCTCCGGCTGGGCCGAGGCGAGCGGGTGGTCGGTCGGGAAGTTCACCTCGAGCTTGGTGGTCGTGGCGTCGTCGCGCTCGTTGGGGACCTTGAAGTTGACGGTCGCGTATCCGCCCTTGGCCGCGGTGCCTTCCGCCGCGACGCTGACGTGCGCGAACGCGGGACCGGACAGGAGGAGGACGGCCGAACCGGCGAGGGCGCCGACGGCGGCGATACGAGAAGCCTTCATGACTGGTGACACTCCACAGTGAGTGAGAAAGGTGAGGGGACGAGGGGGCGCGCGACCGTGAACGCCGACCGGGGCCGAGCCCGGAAGCCGAGGCGGATGCGCGCGTGCGTCGACGCCGTACGCCGACGGACTCCCGTCTCCCCGGTGTGGAGTGAGCGGGCGTCGTGTCAGGCGGCGAGGGCGAAGGCGGGTGCGGCGGGCGGAGGGCCTCGCCGGACGAGTGTGTGCTGCAGGGCGGTCGTCCGTGGGCTCGCGGGCGGCGCGTACCCGGCGCGCGGGGCGCGGGTCGCGGCCTCCGGCGTACTCGGAAGCCCCGCCCGCAGGACCCGCGCCAGCGCGAGCGCGCCACGCAGGGACCGCACGAGCGGCTCGTGGGCCGCGAGGCGGGCCAGGCGCAGCAGCGCCAGGTCGCCGTGGCGGAGCAGCCACCCGGCGGCCACGGCAGCGAGCACATGGCCGAGCATCATGGGCAGCGACGGCAGCAGGGTGGCGGAGGAGCCCGCCCTGGTCGTCATCGTGTCCGCCGGCGCGTGCGCGGCGTGCGTGCCGCCGACCCCGGCGTCGACGAGGATGCGCCGTGCCTGGACGGGGCTCAGGGCCGCCGCGGTCGTGCCGCACACGAAGCGGGCGGCGCGCTCGACGAGCGCCGCGTCCATGGCCTCCGCGGTCCGTGACGCGGCCGTCGGTCCGTGCTGGCCCAGTCCGAACAGACCGTGCAGCAGGGTCTGGCCCACCGCCAGCGTCGCCGCGATGCCCGGCAGGGAGCGTTCCCGTCCGGCCAGGGCGGCCGCGACGGAGAAGACGCCGACGAAACCGATGCCCAGGGTCCACAGCGGGATCGCCGCGCACGAGGCGAGCGCGTGACCGGCCGCGGCCAGCGCGACACAGACCGCGGCGAACACCGCGGCCCGTAGGACCCGGAGTTCACCTCCGGCGCGCGCGGGGCGCGGGGCGGTCGGCCGGTGCGGGCGGGGGGCAGTCATGGCGGGCCCATCATCGCACCGGGGCGCTCCGCTGGGTTCGGCGGGTTCATGGCGGGAGGTACGGGGGTGAGGGAGGCGGTGTTCAGGTGGGGGTGTGGGTGCGGTCGGAGGGAGGGGGTGGCCGGTGGGACGTCGGCGGGTGCGGGCCGGATGGGGCTGGTCGCGCAGTTCCCCGCGCCCCTGGGGGATGGGGGTGCCCAGCGGCCTGCGGGCGGATACGTGGTGCCCAGCGACCTTGTGTGGTGCGCTGTCCCACCGGGGTCGAGGGCGGGGACCCGCGATCTCGGGAGCGAGGGCCACGCGCTTCCCGGCGTCTCGCCGCCCCGTGTCCGGGACGGCCGAGCCCTCCACAGCACCTACGCGGCCAGCGAGGCGTCGCGCCCCGTCACCGGCAGTCCCCCGGAACGGTGCTCCGGAGGAGAGGGGCCACAGCAAACCGCGCTGTCGTCCAGCGGCCCTGGAACCGCCGCGCCCCTCCCGCTCGCCAGCCTCGCCCGTCCTCGTGCCCGGACAGCGCCTCCGGTCCCGCGAAGCCATGGCCTGGTGTGCACGGAGTGGCAGGTGATTCGGAAGGGTTCGGTCCGCATACACCGAATGTGCGGGGTTCGCATCCGCCGTATGGGCGGACGGACCGCGCCCGGGCGATTGCGCGGTGCTCTCGGCGGCAATACGTAACGGTATGTCGAGCCGCGGCCGGGAGGCTGGAGCATGAGCATCTGGTGGTCACTCCATTTGCGGCGTGAGGCTGCGAGCGTGCCGCTCGCCCGGCGGCTGCTGATCGGGACGATGGAGACGGCGGGTGTCGACCCGGACGTCTCCTACGACCTCTCCGTCGCCCTCAGCGAGGCCTGCGCCAACGCTGTCGAGCACGGCGGAGGGCTCTCGGCCGGCGCCACCACCGAGGCGTACCGGGTCACCGCCTACCTCGACGGCGAGAAGTGCCGTATCGAGGTCGCGGACTCCGGCCCCGGCTTCCCGCACCGCCCGCCGGTCCGCCCGGCCCAGGCCCACGGCGACGCCGAGAACGGGCGCGGGCTGTGTCTCATCCGCGAGCTGGCCGACCACGTCCACATCGGCAACAAACCGGACCACGGCGGCGCGGTCGTCAGCTTCGACAAGATCCTGAAGTGGCGCGAGGACGCTCCGCTGGTGGCGGTGTAGCGCACGCGCGTCCCCCTGACCGTCAGATCTGGTGCGGCTCCAGGTCCCGTCCCACGCGCTGCCAGGACCGGACCAGCGTGGTGACCGGGTGGGCCCTGCCCAGCAGATGGGTCAGCCGGGTCACCGCCTTCTCCTGGAGCTGTACGGCCTCCTCCCGGCCGGTGTCCCGCAGGGTGACCGCCAGATTGCCCATGCCGACCAGCACATCGGGGTGGTCCGGGCCGAACCGCCGGCGCAGTCCGTCGACGGCCCGGCGTTCCCAGTGCTCGGCCCGGTCGTGCAGCCCGCGGTCCCCGTAGGTGTTGGCCAGGTTGAGGCCGGCGGACAGCACGGACGGGTGGTCGTCCCCGAGGGTGGCGGCCAGGCAGTCGCGGGCGTGGCGGCTCAGCTCCTCGGCCGTCTCCGTGTTGCCGAGGGCCCGGTGGTACATGGCGAGGTTGTTGAAGCAGTACATGGTGAACGGGTGTTCGGCGCCGAACGAGTCCCGGTATCCGTCGAGCACCTCCTCGACCTGCCGGACCGCCCGCGCGGGACCGTCCTCGGCGTCCGTGGCGTAGTAGTCCGCGGCGAGGTTGAGTCCGCAGGCGAGGACCTCGGGGATCGTGCTGCCGTAGCGGTCGTGGTAGCGGGCGTACGTCTTCCAGGTCTCCTCCGTGATCCGCAGCGCCTCGGCGGTGCGGCCCGCCTTGCGCAGGGAGACGGCGAGGCTCTTGTCGGCCTGGAGGACCTCCGGTACCCCCGGGTTGAACACCTGCTCGAACCCCTCGCGCACCTCGCGCAGGAATTCGGCGGAGGTCCGGTAGTCGCCGAGGTCACGCAGATCGCGTGCGTGGAGCCCCTTGGTGGCGAGGGTGTACGGGTGCGTCGGGCCCAGCAAGGCGGTGCGGCGGCGGACCGTGTCCTCGTCGAGACGGCGGGCGGCCTCGCTGTCGCCGGCCAGCCGGAAGTCGATGGCGAGGTTGTTGGCGGCGGACAGCGTCCTCGGATGGTCCTCGCCGAAGACGGCCGCGAAGCCCTGGTGGATCCGTGTGTCCAGCTCCAGGGCTTCCTTGAACCGGCCCAGCGCCCGGTAGTCGGCGGCGACGCTGCCGGAGGCGATGAGGACGGTCGGATGGGCCTCGCCGAACAGCCGCCGCCTGCCGTCCCGGGTGCTCTCGTCCATGGCGACGGCGGCCTGGTAGTCGCCCTGGGCCCGCAGGACGTTCGCGAGCTGGAACCGCAGGTTGAGGATCTGCTCGTCGTCCCGGTCCCCGAACGCGTCGGTCCACAGCTCGTGCAACTGGGTGGCCTGGGTCCGCGCGGCCTGCAGTTCTCCCCGCCTGTTCAGGTAGCGGACACGGTCCACCATCAGCTGGCGCGGCTCGTCCTTGGTGCAGGAACGGATGTTCGACGGGGTCAGATGGGGCCAGATCACCTCGAGGCCGGGCCACTGCGCGGGATCGTCCACGGCGCCCTCGCTGGGCCGCGCGGCGGCCAGGATGCGGTGCACCTCGTGCATGGTCTCCAGGTGCCGCTGGTCGTCCAGGCTGTCGCGCACCGCCGCCTGCACCAGCCGGTGCACCTGGATCGAGTTGTCGGCCGAGTCGACCTTGGCGAGCGCGAGACGGTTCAGGGCCTGGGTGACGCGGCCGAGCATGTAGCGCGCCCGCAGGTCCGGGTCGTACGGCAGGAGCGCGTCGATCATCGCGTCGCTGCTGATCAGGGACATCGAGATGGGCTCGGCGGCGAAGAAGGCGCACAGTTCGAGGAGCCGGGCGGCGGCCGGTGACTCCTCGCGCAGCCGGGCGATGGAGATGTTCCAGGTGGCGCCCACGGAGGACGGGTACTCGACCGCGTCCACGGCCTCCTGCACCGACAGCACCCGCGTGGACTGCTCCCTCAGCTGCTCGATGTACTCCTCCACCGGGGTGGCCGTCGTCTCCAGCCAGGCCGCCGCGACCTCCACGGCGAGCGGCAGGTCGCCCAGCGCGTCCGCGACCCGGTCCGCGTCGCCCTCGTGCAGTCCCGGCACCCGGCGGCACAGGTGCTCCACGCTCTCCTCGCGGGTGAAGACCTCCATCTCCAGTGACTGGACCGCGGTCGAGGCGGGCCGGGCGCGGGTGGTGACCAGGACGTGGCCGTAGACATGGCCGGGCAGGGGCGCCGAACGCTCCGGGAAGAGGTGCAGCGCCTTGTCCAGGTCGGGGACGTTGTCGAAGATCAGCAGCCACCGCTCGCACGGGTCCCCCTGCCGCAGCGCCGCCATCGCCGCCTCGGCCGCCTCGGCGACGTCGTCGCCGACGGGCAGGTCCAGCTCCTGGGCGAGCGCGGCCACCTTCGGCAGGACCAGGTCCGGCTGCTCGGCGTCGATCCACCACACCAGGTCGTAGTCGGCCTTGAACCGGTGCGCGTACTCGCGGGCCAGCTGGGACTTGCCCACCCCGCCCAGGCCGTGCAGCACCTGCGGCAGCCGCTGTCCGGAGCGGCCGCTGACCAGGCGCTCACGCAGCCGGTCCAGGATCGGTGAGCGGCCGGTGAACCACGGGTAGCGGGGCTGGACGTTGGAGATCCGGGTGCCGGTGCAGGGGAAGCGCGCGGTGCCGCCGGGCGGCGCGGGCAGGATGTCCGGGTGGTCGAGGCCGGTCAGCAGCGTGGTGTACGCCCGCTCCTCGTCCAGCCGGGTCAGGTCGATGGCGCCCCGGCCGGAGTGCGGCAGGCTGAGCCGGACGTCGTCGACCCGCACCGCCACCGGCCGGTTCCGGGGCTTGCGCCCCCCGGCGCGTACCGCGTCGTCCCAGGCCCGGCGGGCCCGCCGGGAGTTGAGGAAGGCGGGGGAGACCACGGCGAGCAGCCGTTCCGAGTCACCGTCCGCCTCCGCGTCCGCGTCCGGGTGCGTGTCCGCGCCGCCGGTGCCGGTCCCGGTGCGGCCCTCGTCCCCGGGCATCCCGTCGGCGTGCTGCGGCAGCTCCCGGACGTCCATGGGCACCACCTCGAACCCCGCGCCGCGCAGCACCGACTCCAGCCAGTCCACCCACATCCGGTCCTCGGAGACGTAGTACAGCACCAGCCGGGAGACGGGCAGGGGCCGCCGCCGGGTGTACGCGGCCTTGTACCGGGCCCGCTTCTCCTCGCCGATCACGGGCAGCCGGGTGACCCTGCCCTCGGAGACGACGGAGGTGACCCGTTCGCAGGCGCTGAGCATGGAGTTGGCCGTCTTCGGCGGGTCGCCGAAGGCCGCGAGGATCTCCTCGTAGGCGTAGTACGGCTGGTAGAGGACCTCCATCGACGACCAGTAGTCGGTGAGCCGCTCGCCGTCCAGGCCGGCCGGCAGCCCGGCGAAGCGCTCCCGGGCCAGGGCGCGTCCCGCGTCGAGCTTGTCCTTCTCGCCGAGGTCGATGCGCATGGCGAGGGGCAGGATGCGGATGCCCTTGTGGCCGAACCGCTCCCTGACGCTCTGCGCGACGGCCGCGGCGCCCTCGATGCTCTGGCCGCTGAGGGTGTAGCAGACGACCAGGGTGTTGGGCATCTGCACGGTGCAGACGTCGGCGAGGTCGCTGAGTCCGGTACGGCTGTCGATCAGGGTGTAGTCGTAGTGGCGCCGCATGTCCGCGCGCATCGCCTCGAAGAACCGGCCGCCGCCGTAACTGGAGTAGAACAGGTCCCAGTCCATGTTGCCGATCATCGGGTAGTCGTCGTGCCGACGGCCGGCGGACAGGAAGTCCAGGCTGCCGCCGTCCGGGAACGACCAGTCGAGGGTCAGCGCGTGCGGCCGGACGCGGGCGTACCGGCGGTGCCAGTCCGGGGCGCGGCCGGGCAGGTCGCGCAGGGCCTCGCGGCGGTAGTCGCCGATGAGGTTGCTCAGTCCGGGGGTCGCCCGGAGCATCGCGGGGTTCAGGAAGGGGTGGAAGAACTTGTGCAGCCCGGGTGCCTCCAGGTCCCAGTCGACGGCCAGGACGCGGTGTCCGCCCGCGGCCAGGATCCACGCCACGTTCGCGAGCGTCATGGTCCGCCCGGTCCCGCCCTTGTACGAGTAGAACGTGATCACCGTGCCGTTGCGGTTCTCCGTCATGGCCCGCCGTCCTCCGCCCTGTCCGACCCGCCCTGTCCGACCCGCCCGCCTTGCCGTGCTCCCCGTGCTCCCCGTGCGTCCCGGTGACACCGGGCGTCAGCCGCCCAGGTCCGCCGGACCCCTCAGCCGCGGGGGTTCGATGCGGGGTCCCGCCGGCGGATAGGTCCGCGCGTGTGCCTCGTAGGAGGCGACGGCCTGCTTCACGGCCGTCTGCAGTTCGTTGCCGAAGGCGTCCAGGGTGCGGATGCCGCCGTTGAGGGTGCGGTGCCCGCTGCCCTCCGTCATGCGGGCGGCCAGGGCCCGCTCGGTGAGCGCCGTCAGTCTCTTCTCCCGGGCCGGACCGGCGTCGTCCTCGCACCTGGGGATCATCACGCTGATCCACGGCCGCTGTTCCTCGCACAATCGTTCCAGCAGCTCCCGGCCCCGGGCCGAGCCCAGCGCCCACCGGTCCAGCAGCAGCAGTCCGGGCGCCCGGGGCGGGCCGGGCCCGAGCAGCCGGTCGGCGTCCTTCTCGAAGTCCCCGATGTTCACCTTGTAGTCCATGGTGCGCACCAGGTCGGCCGCGTGTTCGCCGAGCGGCCGGGCCGACGCCGGGTGGTACGGGTTCCAGTCGCGCGGCAGCGTGCCGTAGCAGTCGGGTCCACGGCCCGGGGGCAGGTCGGAGCGGGTGCACGCAAGGACCGTGATGTCGAACTCCGGGGGGTGTCCCGAGGTGCCGAACGCGCTGGGCAGCGACTCGTACTCGTCGTACATCCGTCCCTCGTCCAGCTCGGTCACCCTGGCCACGTGCACGATCTGCTTGGCCAGCCGGTACAGGGCCCGCTCGTACTCGTCCCGCAGGTACCGGAGTTTGGTCAGCCCGTAGAACCCCTCCTCCGCGTAGTCCTGGCCGAAGGAGACGTGGTTGAACTGCAGGTCCTTCGCCGCGTGCGGCAGCTGGACGGGTTCCACGGGCACCCATAACGCGGGGATGATCGCGTGCTCCCGGGCGGCCCCGCCGCGTGCCCGGTGGCTGATCTGGCGCTGGGAGAAGGCCCACCACTCGCGCCCGCACTGTTCGCTGATGAAGTAGCGCGGCGAGTACAGCGGCACGAACACCTTGCAGCGCGCGAGGTTCTCCGACAGCTCGTCCGTCCAGCGGGTGCCGACCGCCATGCCCTGGTCGAGGAACCCGGCCCGTGCGCCGCGCGGCAGATCGGTCATCTGCATGATGTGCGCGCACAGTCCGTCGTACAGCTTCTTCACCCAGATGTTCGGATCGGTGTCACCGGCGTCGTTGCGCGGGGTGTGCGCATAACTCAGGAAGAAATAAGGGCTTCCCCCGCCGCTGGCCGCATCTCCTCGCACCCGTGCCCCCCGATGCCCGGTGACTTTCCTCAGTGTAGGAAGCGGGCAGGGGCACGTGGAATATGACGAACGGGCCCAATGTCCCGGCGCCGGGGGGGGGAATTGCGCGAGCCTCGAACACGCAAGCGGAAGCAGCGGGCACTTCCCCTACGGCAGTACGGTCCGCCGGTGCTCCTCCGCCTCCCGCCGGGCCGCCCGCCGCGCGTCCGCGCTCACCTCGTCCCCGGGCAGTGCCCGCCGCAGCCCCGTGACGAACCGTTCCCCGGCCTCCGTCAGCGCCGCCGACCCCGCCAGGGTGTCCACCGCCTCCGCCGTCTGGTCCCGCCACCGGGAGAACCGGGTCTCGGCCGGGAGCCCGCCGCCGCTCCGCCACCGGGCCAGCCAGAAGTCGACCACCGCGAGATGGGCGTACGTCCCCTGCAGCAGCCCCTCCACCGGGCGCGGGTCGGGGCGCCAGGGCGCGTAGAACCGCTCCTCGCACGCCGGGTCGTACAGGTCCGTCAGGTCCAGGACCGCGCCCAGCTTCACATGCTGGAACTCATGGACGAGGAGCAGCGCCAGCGTCTCCGGCTCGGCGGGGCGGGCGATGGCCACGGCCCCGAAGGCGTCGCGGGCCGCCGAGCTGATGTCGGCGCTCTCGGAGGAGGGCCGCAGCGGGGTGATCACCCGGAGCCCCGCCGCGATCCCCGGCGCGTAGCGGGGCAGTTCACGGCGGATCCAGGCCCAGGCCACGGTCAGGTCGGCCCGCCACGCCCCGGCCTCCCCCTCGGTGAGCCGGGGGTGCGCCGGGTGCCCGTGGCAGGCACGCCAGGGGTCGGTGTCCTCCAGGGCCACGGACCAGCCGTCCAGCTCGAACCGCCGGCTCCCCCGCCAGGCGGGGTCCTCCGGTCCGGTGCGGGCCACGGTGTACGTCCGGTCGTCCGTGCGGACCGTGAAGCCGTCGGCGGTCGCGCGCACCACGGCCCGCCCGGCGCCCGACTCCACCGTCAGCGTCCCGAGCGAGGGCAGCCGCAGCAGCCCGTCGTGGACCGGGACGACGACCGCCGCCGGATGCCCGGCGCGCACCGCCGCGGCGGCGGCGATCTCCGCGAGCCCGCGGACGGCCGTCGAGGCCGGCTCCGCCGCTCCCGACCGCGGGCCGGCCACGAGGGAGGCGAGGGCCCAGGGCCGTACGTAGGGGTGGGCGAGGACCGTGTCCACGGCCTCGGGGGCCGCGCTGTCGAGGGCGGTGAGCGTGTCCCACGCCTCCTCGGCGCCCTCGGCGTCCCCGTCCGCCGGTGCGCGTGTCGTCCCGTGCCGTACCTGGCCCAGCAGCTCACGGCCCAGGGCGAGTTGGTGACGGGCCAGCAGGTCCACCGTGGTGTCCGTGCCGCCGCCCGTGGCCAGTTCGTCCAGGAGGGTCTGGGCGAGCACGGGCGGTGCGGACTGGTCGCTCATGTGGCGGTCCCGGAGGTCGGTGATGAGGGACAGCAGATCGGAGCAGTACACGGAGGGGTTGTCGAATCCGCTGCCGTCGGAGCGGTAGCGGTGGGCGTAGAGACCGCCGCCGCAGGAGCGCACCACCGGACAGGAACGGCAGTGCGGGGCCAGCCCGTCGAGGCCCTGCTGCCGGGCCACGATCCCGGGGTGCGCGGCGACCTCGTCCAGGGAGTGGGAGAACACGTCCAGGCCGGTCGCGGGGGCCCCTTGGTGGGCGGTCTTCAGGGAGTCGGCCTGTTCGAAGGTCCCGTCGGTCTCGATCACGGCGAGGTCGGCCGGGTCCAGCCCCAGCGACTCGGTCAGACTGCTCTCGCCGCGCAGGGTCCGCAGCACCGAGTCGAAGATCCTGACCTCCATGGGCCGTCCGGTCGCGGTCCAGCGGTCGTGGACGGCCAGCAGCCAGCGCGCGTACGCGGTGCCGTCGACGTCGTCGGCGGGGCGCGGAGGGGGAGCCTCCCAGGTGGCGTGCGGAAGCAGGAAGTCGACGCGGGGCGGGGTGAGTTCGGCGAGCGCGTCGTGCACGGCGACCGGGTCGTTGCGCAGGTCGATCGTGCAGAGGAGGCCCGCGAAGAGGTGGCGGTAGCGGGGCCGGCCGAGCAGGGCGACGGCCCTGAGGACCCGGTCGTGGCTGCTGCGGCCGTCGGCGTAGCGCCGGTGCAGGTCGTTCGCGGCCCGGTCGCCGTCCAGCGAGACGCCGACCTTGATGCCGAACTCGTCGAACAGGTCCAGGAACCGCTCGTCGAGCGTGACGGCGTTGGTGTGGATCCGCAGATCCAGCTCGCACACGCCGTCGAGGGCCGCCGTGAGGTGTGTGGCGGCCGCGCGCAGCCGGGCCCGGCCCGCGAGGAGGGGCTCGCCGCCGTGCAGCACGACGTGGACGGTGGCGAGCCCATGGGTCTTCGCGTGCTCGGCGACGCGTTCCGCCGTGGCGCGCAGGACGAGGTCCGACATCACCCGGGGCCGACCGCGCCAGCTCTGATCCGCGTGTTCGTACACGTAGCAGTGGTCGCACGCGAGATCGCAGCGACTGTGCATCTTCAGCACGAACTGGCGCAGGGGCAGGGGCGGTCGGTCCATGACGGTCACAGGGGTGCGGCCGGTACGGGCGGTGTCAGACGGAGGACTGGAAGGCCGCCACCGCGACCCGTCCGGGGCCTGTCCGTTCGACACCGTTCGACACCACACGGGTCAGAGCGGGCGACTGCGCGCCCTTGCTCCGCGCCGCCAACTGCACCAGGGACACCCGCTCCGGACCGACGGCGGCCGTGGAACCCGACTCTGCGGCCGTGGGGTCGAGGGATGCGTTCATGAAGACCTCATCAATCTGTGCGTGGAAACCGACGGGTTGCGGTCTTGCGGCTCGATGAAGCGGTTGCCGACAGGAATTTCTCACTCGGGCGTCGGCGGCAGAAGAAGTTGGCGTCCGATCGGACCGGCGACGCCGATTATCCGGCCGACTGCTGGTCGCGACCAGAACATAGCCGACGCCGAGGAGTGCTTCGAACGGCAACACAAGCCTCGTCCGTATACGGAACGGCAAACGTGAGAACCGTCTCATCCGCAGGATTTGGCGCGGGCGGGGCGGCCGGACGGTCTCGTTCCGGGGCCGCTGCGGCCTCCCGGCACTCTCAGTCCGCGCACAGCCGGACCTCAGCCCCCTGACGGGGTGCGTCCCTAGCGTCGCCGCCATGACGGGAAACCACACACGCAAGACGCTCACCCGGCGCCGCGCTCTCGCGGTGACCGGAGGCACGGTCGCCGCCGGCGGGCTGGTGGCCGCCGGATACCGGTCGGCGTTCGCGGACGAGAACACGAGCAGCGTCGACACCAACGCCACGGCGTCCGCGACGACTGCCGGCAGCGCGTGCATGACACTGATGTCCAGCGTCACCGAGGGCCCGTACTACCTGGACGGCGCCCTCGTCCGCAAGGACATCACCGAAGGCAAGAGCGGTGTTCCCCTGACGCTCCGCCTGACGGTGGTGGACGCCACCGACGGCTGCACCCCGGTCCCCGGCGCGGCCGTGGAGATCTGGCACTGCGACGCCTGGGGCTACTACTCCGGCTACACGACCGCGAACCCCGGCGGCTCGGCACCCGCCGAGAGCGAGGACGGTTCGACCGCCGACGACGGCACCTATCTACGCGGCTACCAGATCGCCAACGCGAACGGCGTCGTCAAGTTCGAGACGATCTTCCCCGGTTGGTACACCCCGCGCACCTGCCACATCCATGTGAAGGTGCACACCGGAGGGGAGAAGGAGGACGGCACCTACGAGGGCGGCAAGGTCAACCACACGGGCCAGTTCTTCTTCGACGACGAGATCGCCCAGGAGGTCTTCACGCTGGAGCCGTACTCCCGGCACAGCGGCAGCTACACCACCCTCGACGACGACACGGTCTACGACGGTGGCGGCGCCGTCGGCGGCCTGCTCACCCTCAAGGCCGTGAAGAAGGCGAACCCCGCCCGCGGTTACCAGGGCTCCCTCACCCTCGGCATCGACCCGGACGCCGAGAACACCGGCGCCGGCGGCGGTGGCGAGGGCGGTGCTCCCCCGTCCGGCGAGCCCCCCACGGGCGCCCCGGCGGACGGCGCGACCGACTCCGAGACAGTCTCGTAGGGGGCGCGCGTGAGCAGCCGCGAGGACGAGACGCTGGCACGGGCCGCGGTGGCCGCCCTCACCCGACAGTTGGAACTGACCCCCCAGCCCGGCCTGCCCGACCCGCGCGACCTCGGCGCCCGCGTGACCGGCCGGGACCACCGCGCCCTGCGCTGGTCGGCGAAGGCCCTGGTGCCGGGCCTCACCGCGATGGCGGCCTGTGCCCGTCGCAACGGCGCCCCGACCCCTGGGCTCCGGGCCGAACTCGGTGCGATCGGACGCTGCACCGAGCACTCGGTGCGGCTCGCCGGAGGCGGGCATCGCGGTGCCACCTGGGTGCTGGGTCTGCTGGTCGCCGCCGCGGCCATGGAGCCGGGCGCGCGTGGGCGTGAACTCACCGCCATGGCCAAGCAGATCGTCGCCCATCCCGACCGGCGCGCGCCCCGGCGCCCCTCCCGAGGTTCCTCGGTCTCCGCGCAGTACGGCGCGGCCGGCGCCCGGGGCGAGGCCCGCGCCGGATTCCCCCATGTGCGGCGGGCGTTGGACGTGCTGGCCGGGGCCCGCGGCATGGGAACGCCGGAGGGGGACGCCCGACTCGACGCGCTTGTCACGGTGATGTCCACGCTCCAGGACACCGAACTGCTGTACACCGCCGGGCCGCACGGGTTGCGGCGGGTGCAGGCCGGGGCACGGGCGGTGGTCGAGGCGGGGGGTACGGCGACGGACGCGGGGCGGGCGGCGCTGACCGCCCTCGACACGGATCTCCGGGGGCGGGGGTGGAGTCCTCGTGGGAGTGGGGCTCTGCTGGCGGGCGCGTTGTTCGTGGACGCGCTGCCTGTCGCTGCCGCGAGGGTGGCCGCATAGGGTTCCTCGCCCCGCCGCCCTACCCGGCCCATCCGTGAGGGGCTGCGCCCCTCGACCCCCATCCGCGGGTCCGGTGGGAACTGCGCGACCAGCCCCCACTCACCCGCGGACGAACGAGACGAACAACCGGCCCCTCAGTCCCGCGAACCCCGCAGCGAGGCCATCCACCGCTCGACCTCGGCGGAGCGTCGCGGCAGCCCGGCGCTGAGGTTGCGGTTGCCCTCCTCCGTCACCAGGATGTCGTCCTCGATCCGGACGCCGATGCCCCGGTACTCCTCGGGCACGGTGAGGTCGTCCGCCTGGAAGTACAGGCCGGGCTCGACCGTGAGCACCATCCCCGGCTCCAGCGTCCCGTCGACGTAGGACTCGACGCGCGCGGCGGCGCAGTCGTGGACGTCCATGCCGAGCATGTGACCCGTGCCGTGCAGGGTCCAGCGCCGCTGGAGGCCCAGCTCCAGGACCCGCTCCACGGGCCCCTCGACGAGCCCCCACGCGACCAGCCGCTCGGCCAGCACGTGCTGCGCCGCGTCATGGAAGTCGCGGTACTTGCCGCCGGGCCGCACGGCGGCGATCCCGGCCTCCTGCGCGTCGTACACGGCGTCGTAGATCTTCTTCTGGATCTCGCTGAACGTGCCGCTGACCGGCAGGGTCCGGGTCACGTCGGCCGTGTAGTACGTGTGCGTCTCGACGCCCGCGTCCAGCAGGAGCAGGTCGCCGGAGCGCACCGGACCGTCGTTGCGAACCCAGTGCAGCGTCGTGGCGTGCGGTCCGGCGGCACAGATGGAGCCGTAGCCGACATCGTTGCCCTCGACCCGGGCGCGCAGGAAGAACGTTCCCTCGATGTACCGCTCCGAGGTGGCCTCGGCCTTGTCCAGCACCCGTACGACGTCCTCGAAGCCGCGCACGGTCGAGTCGACCGCCTTCTGCAGCTCGCCGATCTCGAAGGCGTCCTTGACCAGCCGCGCCTCGGAGAGGAAGACCCGCAGCTCGGTGTCGCGCTCGGCGGTGACCTTGTCGTGGAGCGCCGCCTCGATGCCGGCGTCGTACCCGCGGACCACCCGCACCGGGCCGGTGGCCTCGCGCAGCCTGTCGGCGAGTTCGCGCACGTCGCCCGCGGGGATGCCGTACAGCTGCGCCGACTCGGTCAGCGAGTGCCGCCGCCCGACCCACAGCTCGCCCTGGCCGGAGAGCCAGAACTCGCCGTTCTCCCGGTCGGAGCGGGGCAGGAGGTAGATCGTCGCCTCGTGGCCCTCGGCGCCCGTCGGCTCCAGGACGAGGACGCCGTCCTCCGTCTGGTTGCCGGTGAGGTAGGCGTACTCGACCGAGGCCCGGAAGGGGTACTCGGTGTCGTTCGAGCGGGTCTTGAGGTTGCCCGAGGGGATCACCAGACGCTCGCCCGGGAAGCGCGCGGAGAGCGCGGCGCGACGGGCGGCGGTCTCCGCGGCCTGGGCGATCGGCTCCAGGCCGTGCAGCTCGGTGTCGGCCCAGCCGGACTTCATGTTCTCGGCCAGCTCGTCGGACACGCCCGGGTACAGGCCGTTCTTCCGCTGCTTGATCGGCTCCTCGGCTTCGGTCGCCTCGGTCTCCGGGGTCGCCGGTTCGAGCTCGTCCGCCACGGTCATCCTCCTAGGTACGGCACTGGACCGCGTCCATCGTACGGTCGCACCACGGGGGACCAGGGGCGGTCGAGGCACCTCTCACGAGGGGTCACCGGTCCCTCACGGCAGGCAGCCGGGAGGGACCGGTGACCGGTACTCGAAGAAGGGGCCGCCGGGTCTACTCGAACCGCGCCGCCAGCAGCACCACGTCCTCGGTGCCGTCGGCCGCGTCGAGCCGCTCCGGCAGGACGGTGCCCAGGACGTGGTCGGCGATGGCGCCGGGGTCGGTGCGCAGGGCCCGGGGGACGCCGGCCGCGGCCGCGTGCAGCCGGGCGAAGGCGCGGTCGACGGGTTCGCCGGTGCGCTGGAGAAGGCCGTCGGTGTACAGCAGGACGGTTTCTCCTGAATGGGCGGTCAGCTCCACGCTCGGCGCCTCCCAGCAGGCGAGCATGCCCAGCGGCGCGGACAGCGAGGTCTCCACGAACTCGGTACGCCGCTCGCCGATCACCAGCGGCGGGCTGTGCCCCGCCCCGGCGAGCGTGATCTTGCGCAGCGCGGGCTCCACGTAGGCGAAGAGCGCGGTGGCGGAGCGGGCGGGCTCCGTCAGGCGCAGCAGCAGCTCCAGGTCGGACAGGACGGCGACGGGGTCCTCGCCCTCCATCACGGCGTACGCCCGCAGCGAGGCCCGCAGCCGCCCCATCGCGGCGATCGCGCTGGGCCCCGACCCCGTGACCGAGCCGACCGCGAGGCCGAGCGCGGCGTCGGGCAGCGGCAGCGCGTCGTACCAGTCGCCTCCGCCGCGCGGTCCGGTGCGGTGCCGGGCGGCGAGCTGGACGCCGGCGACCCGGGGCAGCCGGGAGGGCAGCAGTTCCTCGGCGATGGTGGCCATGGCGGCGCGCGTGCGCTCGACCTCGGCGAGCCGGGCCAGGTGCTCGGCGGCGTAGCGCGTGTAGAGCCCGACGAGGTGCCGCTGCCGCTCGACCGGCTCCGCGGGCTCGTCGTACAGCCAGACGGCGGCGCCGAGCCGGCCGGCGCGCTCGGTGGACAGGGGGAGCGCGTAACTCGCCGCGTAACCGAGCCGGGCGGCGACCTCGCGGTGGCGGGGGTCGAGTCCGTCCTCGGCGAACAGGTCGGGCTGGGCGATCTCGCGGTCGCCGCCCGGCAGTCCGTCGAGAATGCGGCCGTACGCCAGGGAGCTGCGCGGCACGGTCTCGATGTGACCGAGGTCGGCGCGGCCGAGACCGAGCCCCACGGTGGTGTCCGGGCCGAGTCCGCCGGCCGGTTCCAGGACGACGAGACCGCGGCGGGCACCGACCAGTGCGGCTCCGGCGCGCAGGGTCTCCTCCAGCGCGCTGTCGAGTGAGTCCGTGCGGGTCAGACGTTCGGTGAGTTCGTGCAGCGTCGTGAGATCCGAGACCCAGCCCGCGAGTCTGTCCTGCAGAACGGCCCCGGGAGCGGTGCCCGGTCCTGTGGCGGAAGGGGCCGGTGGGGAACCAGGGGCTGCGGGCGCGGGCGCGACAGTGTGTGCGGGGGAGGGAACCGTTGAATCGATTCCAGCCACTTTCGGAGGGTGAGGGGCGTTCATGGTGTCCGGCTTTCCGACCGGTGCGTATTGCTCAAAAGCATCGCAAACCCCCATGTCATTCTGCGCCGCTAGCAGTCTCTCCACATGTACACGCACTCGTGAGGGGATGTCCAGCATTGTCCTGCTGGGATATCTGGTGTCCGTGAGGCACTGTTGGACACCGGTCAACCCGTTGTCCATTCCTTCGGGTAAAGCAAAGTTGGCCAAAAAGTGTTGTGGTGAACGGTGTATTGAGGTCGACTGGCCTTGTTCAACAGAGCGTCACAGCGGTCGTGATGGGTACGTACTCGGAGAAGGTCAGGGGTGGCGGAGGCCACGGAACCTGGCGACGGAACCGGGCGTCCTATCCACCGACGACCGAGCCCCATCCTCCCGTGGCGGAGGCGGCGAGCACATGCGAGACGGCAAAACGCCAGGCGCCGCCACCCCTACGCCATGCCCATGCTTTTGACAGACGCAAGTCGACGCAAGCGATGGACGCGGACGTAACCGAGCCCGGCCCGCAGGGGTTCCCCTTGTCCGCGACAGGGGTGTGATGCGCCAGCAGGTACGCACAGTGCAGTGAACGACACATGTTGTGATGTGACCCACGGTGTTGCCATGCGTGCAACGGAAAGGACGAGCGCTCATGCGCGAGATCCCCGGAAAGCGACGCAGGCTCCTGTCCAGGCGCAGCGGCGGGAGGCCCGAGCTTCTTGAGCAGGCCCTGACGTTCGCGACGGAATGGCAGTGGCCCGTACTCCCGGGTGTGGCGCCGGACCCGCAGGGGCGTGCCCGCTGCGGCTGCCCGGACCCGGAGTGCGTGGTGCCCGGCGCTCACCCCTTCGACCCCGGCCTGCTGGCCGCCACCACCGACGAGCGCATGGTCCGCTGGTGGTGGGGCAACCGCCCGACGGCGCCGATCGTGCTGGCCACCGGTGGCACCGCCCCCTGCGCGGTGAGCCTGCCGGCCCTCGCCGCCTCCCGTGCCCTCGCCGCGCTCGACCGCACCGGCATGCGCCTCGGTCCCGTGGTCGCGGCCCCGCACCGCTGGGCGATCCTCGTCGCGCCGTACTCCATGGAGCAGTTGGGCGAGCTGCTCTACGCCAAGGACTTCGTGCCCGGCTCGCTCCGCTTCCACAGCGAGGGCGGCTATCTGGCACTGCCCCCCTCCGAGACCGGTCACGGTCTGATCCGCTGGGAGCGGGCCCCGCTGCCCGGTTCGGCCGCGCCCTGGGTACCCGACGTCGAGGCGGTCGTGGACGCGGTCGTCGACGCCCTCACTCGTACGGGTGTGAGCGCGCCCGAGTTCTGAGCGCGCCCGGCGCGCGCGGGGCCGGGTGCCCCCGGTCGGTCGTTATCTTCCGCACATGCAGCGTCTTCCCGGGGGCCGCGGGGCCCCTCCGCGCGGTCGCCACAGCGCTCCCCCGCCCTGGAGCCTCAGAGCACCCGAGTCGGCGCGCGGCGGGCCCGATCCGCGCCGACTCCGTCTCGCGGGCCTGACCGCCGCGGTCGCCGTCGCGCTCGGCCTGCCCCTCGCCGCCTCCGCGGGCCCTCTCGACGACGTACACACGACCGAGCCTGCTCTCACCTCCGACCGCGTCCTCACGCCGGAACGGGCTCCCGCCGGGCCGGGCCGGATCGGCGACGGGTCCGGAGGATCCGCCGAGAAGTCCTCCGGCCACCTGGGCGGGCCGGGGAGACCGGGCGGGGCGGACGGAAAGGCGGCGGACGGCGCCGCCGACACGGCGGACGACCGCGCGCACTCCGCGCGGCGCCTGCTCGGCATCGGAATCGCCACGGCCACCCGTTGCGGCCCCGAACTCACCTCCCCCGACGGCATCGAGGCGCAGACCTGTGTCCTCACTCAGGGCGAGCAGACCTGGGCCCGCACGTACTACCGCAACGCCACGGGACGTGAGCTGAGTTCGGTGCTCAGCATGATGGCGCCCGGCGGTCACACCGTACGGATGCACTGCGCCGTGGGCGCGCACGACGAGCCGGGGGCGTGCGAGACGCCCAGGGAGCGCACGCGGGGCGTGCTGGGGGCGTACACGGCCGTGGCGGAGTTCGCCGCACCGGACGGCGAGGGACCGCTGCTGCTGCGCTCAGGCAGCAACTCAGGGCGTTCGCAAGGGCGTTGAGGCCGAGCGGGGTCGGTGCGGCGGAGGCATCCAGGGACCCCGGGCATGAGAAGACCCGGTTGCTGGCGACGGGGGATGCACCAGCAACCGGGCTAATGAAACCGTAACAAGAGATCGGCGCTTCGCAAATTCGGTCTTGGCTATTCGGACACGAATTTGCTTGTCACGTAGAGGAGTTGTGACAGGAGTCACCACATCTCGAGCGCACTCGGTCAGCCGCCCGCGCGGTCGGCGCCGGTGCGCACCGTCAACTGAGCGTCACCTGGCGGTTGGTGAGCCCGCCGCGCGCCCGGCGCTCGTCCGGGGTGAGCGGGGACTCGTCGGCCAGCGCCGTGGCGAGCCGCTCGGCGAACTCGGCCGCCGGCTTCTCCACGTCGTCCGCGCCGACCCCGCTCGGGAGGTCCCAGACCGGGACGGTGAGGCCGTGAGCACGGAAGGAACCGACCAGGCGGGTGCCCTCGCCGAGGCTGGAGCGCCCCGCCGCGTGCAGCCGGGCGAGCGCGTCGAGGAGCCGCTCCTCGGCATGCGGCATGACCCATCGCAAATGGTTCTTGTCGGGGGTCTCGCACCAGTACGCCGCGTCCACGCCCGCGAGCTTCACAGTCGGGATCGCCGCGGAGTTGGCGCGCTCCAGGGAGGCGGTCACCTCCGGGGTCGTGTTCTCCGTGTCCGGGACCCAGAACTCGAAGCCGGTGTGCACAACTGGCTCGAACTTTCCTTCGGGGTCCAGCAGGTCCTGCAGACGCGGTCCGTCGGCCGGGGCGCGCCGGCCCTGGACCGGGGTGCCCGGGTCGGCCGCGAGGGCGCGCCGGAGGGTGTCGGCGAGGTCGCGGCTGATGTCACCGGACGACGTGTCGTTCTGCAGGCCGAGCAGCACGGAGCCGTCGTCGCGGCGCAGCGCGGGCCAGGCCATGGGCAGCACGGTGGCCAGCGTCACCGACGGCACACCCTCCGGGAGCGCGTCCTTCAGCTTCAGCTCGACGGTGGCGGCGGGCACCAGCTCGCGCAGCGCGATCCAGTCGGCCTCGCCCGGCAGGCCCTCGAAGGGGCGCTGCACCAGCTCGGTCACCGCCTGGGCGGCGGCCCGGCCGTGGCAGGCCTTGTAGCGGCGGCCGCTGCCGCAGGGGCATTGCTCGCGCGCGCCGACCACCGGGACCTGCCCATCGGCGCCTGCGGCGCCGACTCCGCCGGTGCCCTGCGGGCGCTTGGCCTTCGTGTGGGGTCGCTTCTTGGCCATCGTGGGTGTCTCCCGATCACGGCTCGTCTCGTACTGGCGCGAGCCTAGCCGCTCGTACGACGACCGACGGGACCCTGTGGACAACGCACCGAGTCGTCCCGGAACCGGTGGTTCGGGCCCGGTTGCGTACGCCCGGCACCGGGCCGCCCCGGTCAGTCCAGGTCGTCGAACGCGTCCGCGAAGTCCAGGTCGGGAACGGTGGAGACCGATGGGGCGACGACGCGGCTGGCGAAGTCGTCCCTGCGGTGGGCGCGGTAGATGTCGTCCTGGACGACGACCCACACCGTGACCTCGCCGCGGGCGTCGTCGCGCACGCCCCAGTCGTCCGCCAGTGCCGTGACGATGTTGAGCCCGCGGCCGCCGTGTGCGGTGACCGAGGGCGTGGACGGAACCGGACGGGTCGGACCACCGCCGTCCGTCACCTCGACCGTGAGGCGCCCGGTGGGATCCATGCGCCAGGCGCAGCGCACGTCGCCGTCGCCGGCCAGCGCGTCGCCCAGCGGCCTGCCGTGTTTGCAGGCGTTGCTGAGCAGTTCGGAAAGGATCAGCAGGGCATCGTCGATGACCGTGTCCGCCACACCGCCGTCGCGCAACTGATCGCGCATCCGGTGCCTCGCTTCCCCCACGCCCGCAGGGCCATGGGGTACGGCCATGCTCGACGACGTGGGCACCTCCTGTGCCACCACCAACGCCACCCCCGAGACCTCCTTCGCCCCACGCCACGGTGTGAATGCCCCATAGGACTGGACCGGAAACCGGCCGGAACACGTGCTCTGACGCACTCGCGACGATCGAATACGGTCCGAACGCGCCGGTGCACTCCCCGTAGCCGACTGGCTGAATTACGTCCCCGATATGCCGACTTGTCCCCGGTAGTGGATCGGCCGACTTGGCGGAATTCTTACCTCCGTCAAGTGCCGCGCAGGCGTGGTGAAGGCGGGCGGTGCGGTGGTCGCAGCTGTGAACAGCGGCGTGTTCGAAACTGCTCCGGGTGCGGTGTTGGAAGCTGTCGGAATCGGTGTGTCGGAGGTTGTGGGAGTCCGTGCGGTTGGTGGGACCCGACGGGGCCGCGCGGGTCCTGAGGGCGTCACCCGGTCAGCGGCTGAGCTGGTGGAGCACCGCGCGGGGGCGGTTGGTGATGATGGCGTCGACACCCAGCCCTACGCAGAGGTCGACGTCCTGGGGCTCGTTCACGGTCCACACGTGCACCTGGTGGCCGGCGTCCTTCAGTCGCTCGATGTAGGCGGGGTGACTGCGCACGATCCGGATGGAGGGGCCCGCGATCCGGACGCCGTTCGGCAGCCGTCCGTCGCGCAGCCTGGGGGAGACGAACTGCATCAGGTACACCGTCGGCAGGGTCGGGGACGCGACGCGGACGCGCTGCAGCGAGCGGGCCGAGAAGCTCATGATCCGTACCGGTGACTCGGCGGCCGACCCCGGGGCGTCCAGCCCGAACCGCTTCAGCAGGACCAGCAACCGCTCCTCGACCTGGCCCGCCCAGCGGGTGGGGTGCTTGGTCTCGATGGCCAGTTCCACGCGGCGCCCCGCGTCGGCCACGAGTTCGAGCAGCCGTTCGAGAGTGAGGACGGAGGTGTCGGCCCGGTCCTCGGGGGTGACCTCCCAGTCGGGGGCCTCGTCGCCGTTCTTCCAGGAGCCGAAGTCCAGGGCCGCCAGGTCGGCGAGCTCCAGCGCGGAGACCGCACCCCGGCCGTTCGACGTACGGTTGACGCGCCGGTCGTGGACACAGACGAGGTGGCCGTCCGCCGTCAGCCGTACATCGCATTCGAGGGCGTCGGCGCCGTCCTCGATCGCCTTCTTGTACGCGGCCAGGGTGTGCTCGGGGGCCGCCTCGGAGGCCCCCCGGTGGGCGACGACCTGAATCGGGAGCTGTCGTACGTGGGTCACCGCGTCATGGTGCCACCGGGACGGGGTACGCGTGGGCGGTGACCGTGGACGACCGGGTCCGTACGCACAGTACGCGTTATTAGTCCGATAGATCCTATATAAAGGATGGTCCCGGACCCACAGGCACCGCTTATGGTGCCCTGACGGCTCGTGGGAAAAGCTGACCCCATACAAAATTGCGCACAGTCCGATGCGCGACCAAGAACAGTCGACCGCCGACAAGGTAAAGCCGTGGATCGAGGAGAAAAGCTGTGAGCACCGAGAACGAGGGCACCCCGGTACCCCCGGCCCCGTCCGCACCTCCCGTGCCGGTGGAAACTCCCGCTGCCTCCGCGCAGACCCCGGCGCCCGAGCCCGGCGCGGCCCCGGCGGATTCCTCCGCCGCGGCGCCCGTCGGCGGAACGAGCGCCGACAACGCACCGACGACCCAGCTCCCGCCGGTCCCGCCGACGGCCCCGGAGCCGGGTGCGACCGCGGTGCAGCCGCTGGTGCCGCAGCCGGAGCAGCCGGTGGGCCAGCACCCGACGGCCGAGCAGCCGGTGCTGCAGCACCCGACCGCGCAGCAGTCGGTGGCTCATCAGCCGGTGGCTCATCAGCAGACGGCGCAGCAGTCGGTGGCGCAGCAGTCGGTGGCTCATCAGCAGACGGCGCAGCAGCCGGTGGCGCAGCAGCCGCACCCGGAGCTGGTGTCCGCCGGGGCACCGGGGTACGCGGCGGCCTCGGGTCAGGGATACGGCATGGGCCAGACGCCCGGCGCTGGTTACGGACAGGCTCACGGTGGGACCGCGTCCTCCGCGCCCGACGCCTCCTGGCCCCCTCCGGCACCGCCCGCGGTCCCGTCGTACGCGGACAACGGCCATGGTGGAGGCGGTGGCGCCTACGCGGACACGGGCGCGGCCGGAGGAGCCGGTGGCACCGGCGGTCCCGGCGGGCCCGGTGACGGCGGCTGGGGCTCCTCGTGGCAGCAGACGCAGCAGCCCGCGCCCAAGCCGGCGGGCCGGAAGCGGGGCGGTCTGATCGCCGCGATCCTCGTGGCCGCGCTGGTCGCGGGTGGCGTCGGCGGAGGAATCGGCTACACACTGGCCGACCGTAACGACAACTCCACGGGTTCCACGACCGTTTCGGCCTCCCAGAACGGCGGGGACGTCAAGCGCGCCGCCGGCACGGTCGCCGCCGTGGCCTCCTCCGCGCTGCCGAGCACGGTGACCATCGAGGCGTCGAACAGCGACGGCGACGGCGGCACGGGCACCGGCTTCGTGTTCGACAAGGAAGGCCACATCGTCACCAACAACCACGTGGTGGCGGAGGCCGTCGACGGCGGCAAGGTGTCGGCCACCTTCCCGGACGGCAAGAAGTACGCCGCGGAGGTCGTCGGCCACGCGCAGGGCTACGACGTGGCGGTCATCAAGCTCAAGAACGCCCCGTCGAACCTGCAGCCGCTGACGCTCGGCGACTCGGACAAGGTCGCGGTGGGCGACTCGACGATCGCGATCGGCGCGCCCTTCGGCCTCTCCAACACGGTCACGACGGGCATCATCAGCGCCAAGAACCGTCCGGTGGCCTCCAGCGACGGCTCCTCCGGCAGCAAGGCCTCCTACATGAGCGCCCTGCAGACGGACGCGTCGATCAACCCGGGCAACTCCGGCGGCCCGCTCCTCGACGCGCGGGGCAACGTCATCGGCATCAACTCGGCCATCCAGTCCGCCGGGAGCGGCAGCTTCGGCTCCGGCCAGGCGGGCTCCATCGGCCTCGGCTTCGCCATCCCGATCAACCAGGCCAAGAACGTGGCCCAGCAGCTGATCAGGACCGGCAAGCCGGTGTATCCGGTGATCGGCGCCTCGGTCTCCCTGGAGGAGGGCACGGGCGGAGCGAAGATCACCAACTCCGGTGAGGGCGGCTCGAACTCCATCACCGCGAACGGCCCCGCCGACAAGGCCGGCCTCAAGCCCGGTGACGTCATCACCAAGCTCGACGACCACGTCATCGACAGCGGCCCCACCCTCATCGGCGAGATCTGGACCCACCTCCCCGGCGACAAGGTCACCCTCACGTACACCCGAGACGGCAAGACCCGCACGGCGGACGTCACCCTCGGCGAACGCGAGGGCGACAGCTGACCCCAACTTCGACGCCGCCCGCGGCCCCGGCGCCGGAGCACCCCACAGTGG
>NZ_JBHVDD010000118.1:0-24129 GCF_042802995.1 Streptomyces sp. NPDC057438 | reverse complement strand
GTGACCGGAGAGGTTCACCGCGCGGCCCGCACCCGCGCCCACCGCCGGCCGCCGGGAAGCCCGGGAGCGGGCGGCCGGGACGTCAGGCGGCTCCCGCCGGGGTGAGGGCCGGGACGTCCGCTCCGATGAGCCACATCCCCGGGCGGACCTCGACCGCATGCGCGACCGGTGACAGACGGCGCGCGGGATCCGGCGCCAGGCGGGCCGCGGTACGGCGGACGTACTCCGTCCAGCGGCGGTCACCGAGCCGTTCCGCGGCACGCCGGCACTGCTCCAGATGCCGGCCGGCCACCTCCGGGCGGCCCCGCCGCAGGGCCACCAGGGCCAGCCCGTTCAGCGCGGCCACCTCGCCCCGCGCGTCCCCCTCCGCCGAGCACACCGCCAGCGCCCGCCCGTAACGCCGCGCGGCGGGCTCCGCCAGCCCCTGTCCGAGCAGGACGTCGGCCGCGCCGATCCGGCAGCGCGCCACCCCGGCCCGGTCACGGACCAGCTCGAACGCGTGCTGCGCGGCGGTGTGGTGGCGCAGCGCCCGGTCGGCCTGGCGGCGCTGCCAGGCGAGGTCGCCCAGCGAGTACTGGATCACCGCCTCCGCCTCGGTGTTCCCGGCCCGCCGCGCGGCGTCCAGCGCGAGCCGGTGGGTCTCCTCCCACTCCTCCCACGCGGCCCGGGCGTGGAAGTAGCCGGCGGCGCTCCACGCGAGCCGCCACACCAGGGGCCACAGCTCCGCCGCGTGCGTCTGCCGTACGGTCTCCACCAGGCCCGTGGCCTCCTCGCGGAACCATCCCAGGGGGCTCGCGCCGACGACCGTCGCGGCGTCGGTCCCGGGGACCGCGGCGGCGGAGTGGGTCCGCCAGTCCCGTCCCGGGGTGAGCCGTGCGTCCGCGTGGCGGGCCAGTCCGGCGTAGGCCAGGCCCAGCCGCTCGACGGCGTCCCGCCGGGTCCGGGTGGCGGCCGGCTCCGCCTCCCGCAGTTCGGTGGCCAGCACCCGCAGCAGCGAGTGGAAGCCGTAGCGGACCGACTGCCCGTCGGTCCGGGCCTCCAGCAACTGGGCCCGTACGAGTTCCTCGGCCGTCTCCTCCGCCTCCGCCTGCCCGGTGCCGAGCAGGGCCGCGACGGTCCACCCCGTGAAGTCGGGGGCCGGGGCCAGCGACAGCAGCCGGAAGGCGCGCCGCAGCGCGGGGCCGGCCTCCTGATATCCCGTCAGCAGGCTGGAGCGCAGGTCGAGATCGCCCTCGCGCAGGACACCGAGACGGGTCCGCTCGTCGCGCAGCCGGCCCGCCAGCGCGGCGGGGGTGGTGTGCGGCCGTGCCGTCAGGGCCGCCGCGGCCACGCGCAGCGCCAGTGGGAAGTACTCGCACAGCCGGGCGATCTCGGCGGCCGCCGCCGGGTCCTGGGCCATCCGCTCGCCACCGGCGGCCAGCAGCAGTTCCACCGCCTCCTCGGGCCGTACCGCGTCCAGCCCCAGGTGCTCCGCGCCGTCGAGGGCGGCGGCCCGGCGGCGGCCGGTGACGATCACCGTGCCCTCCGCGAAGGCCCGGAGCAGCGGCCGTATCTGCTGCTCGGACGCGGCGTCGTCCAGGAGCAGCAGCATCCGGCGGCCCCGCAGCGCCCGCCGCAGCCGGTCCGTCAGCTCCTCGGGGTCGGTGAGCGGGGCGTCGGAGACGTCGTCGGTGAGACGCCGCAGCAGTGCCGCTCCGGCCTGCGCGGAGCTGAGCGGACGCCCCTGCGGTCCGCGCAGGCCGACCAGCAGGGCGCCGTCCGGGAACAGGTCCGCCGTCCGGTGCGCGAGCCGCAGCGCCAGCGCGGTCTTGCCGACGCCGGCCGGCCCGGACAGGGCCAGGACACGGACCGGGCGCCCGCCGACGCTCCCGCGCAACGCCTTCTCCCCGTACGCCAGTTCCTCGTGGCGGCCGACGAAGCCGGGCGGCGCGGAGGGCAGTGCAGGCGGCGGGCCGGGCAGGGGCCGCGGTCCGCCGGCCGGTTCCGCCGCCCGCCCGGGGCCCTCCGGGTGCGCCGGTGCTCCGCTCTCGCGGCCGAGGTCCGCACGGCCCGCGTTCTCGCGGTCCGTGTTCCGCGCGCCGCGCGGTGGCTGCCAGTCCAGGGAGGGGTCCCGGCGCAGGACGCGTTCGTGCAGCCGGGAAAGGCCCGGGCCCGGTTCGACCCCCAGCTCCTCCACGAGGGAGTGGCGCAGCCGCCCGTACACCCTCAGGGCGTCGGATCCGCGGCCCGTCCGGTACAGCGCCACCATGAGGTGACCGTGCAGGCTCTCCCGCAGCGGGTGCTCGTTGGCCAGGGCCAGCAGCTCCCCGGCGAGTTCCTGGTGGCGGCCCAGCCGCAGGTCGGCGACGATCCGCTGCTCCAGGACCTCCATCCGCAGCTCGTCCAGCCGGATGGCGGCGGACTCCAGCCGCACCCCGTGCGGGATCCCCGACAGGGCCGGGCCCGTCCACAGCGCGAGCGCCTCGTGCAGCAGCCGGGAGGCGTCGGCGAAGTCCCCTTCCTGGTACGCCGTGCGGCCCTCGGCCCGCAGCTGCTCGAAGCAGGGCAGGTCGAACTCCAGCTCAGGAACCGCCAGGAGGTATCCGGGAGCCCGCGTCAGCAGGTCCCCGGCCGGCGTGGGCCCCCCGCTGTCGGCGAGCACCTTGCGCAGCTGGGAGACGTACACCTGGAGGGTGGTGGTCGCGGTGCGCGGTGGTTCCGTCCCCCACAGTTCGTCGATCAGGCTGTGCACCGGGACGACTTCACCGGCCTGCACGAGCAGGGTGGCCAGCAGGGCGCGCGGTTTCGCCGCGGAGGGAGTGCGGGGCGACAGACTCACCGGCCCCAGAACCCGGAAACGCATCGGAGAGCTCCTTGATCAGGAAGACGAGTGGGAGGGGAGGGCGTCGGCCGGTCCGTGCGGCGTGCGGTCAGCAGTCCTGGAGCAGGACGGCCGAGGCGGTGCACAGGACACGGCTGCCCTGGCTGAAGGCGAGCCTGGTCCGCACGGTGGGCCGGCCCGCCTCGTCACGGACCGGCTCGTCCGCGACGACCGTGCAGGTCAGCGGCAGATCGGCATCTCCGAAGCCGCGGAACGACGCCCGCCACCGGGTCAGCATGGCGTGGGCGGGCCGCAGCCCGTGCAGTTCCGCGGCGGCGAGCAGCGACGCCTGCCGGGACGCCTCCAGGAACACCGGACCGGGGACGTGGTCACCGGGTACGGCCGAGAAGATCTCGTGGCCCGGGTCGCCGGCCACCGGCAGGACGAACTCCCCGTACGGTGCCCGCAGCGGCGTTCCCACGATGACATTGCGCGGGTCCCGGCGCCCGACCGACTCCGGCGCCACGACGGGCGGCTCCTCCTGGGAGGCCACGGTCATGGACGCCAGCGGGCGCACCACCGGCGCGGTGCTCCGCAGACTCTCCCGGCGCCCCACCTCGCGGTGCGACCGGTACACCCCGGGCATCAGGAACTGGATCCGCGCGGAAGCGCTCCCACACCCGACGCCGTCGATGGCCACGTCACCGCGGCAGTCGAGGCCGCGCGGGACGCCGTTGACCACGTCCACGGGGACCAGGGTGATGTCCAGGGTCAGATGGGCCGGCCGCCCCGTGGGACGCCACGGGGCGAGGTCGAGGACGTCGAGCCCGCTGGAGACGAACACCGCGGGGCGTTCGGCGGGGACCCGGAAGTACTGGTGGGCGACGAAGTGCGTCGCCTGGCGCAGGGTCTCGGCGACGAAGAGCAGATCGTGGAAGGTGGCCGGCCCGTCGTTGAACGTGCCATGTCCGGCGGGCAGTTCGGCGGAGAGCGCGAAGTGCTGCTCCACCGGAGCGGTGGCGTCCAGCAGGAACCCCTCCGGTGTGACCGGTCTGTGCAGCAGGTGGAGCGGTGCGGCGAGACCTCTGGAGTCCGGGGCGGACGCGGCGGGCTGGGAGGTGAAGGTGATGTCCATGGCAGCTCCTTGTGGGATGGCCCGGGATGCGCGCGGGGTGCGGTCGGCGCGCACAACGCCACAGGGCGGTGGCGAAAGAATTCCGCCACCGCCTCCACGGTGTCCCGGATCACTGGTATCGGCCTGTACCTGGCCTGGAACCGGGCTGTATCACGGCGGAATCGGGCCATCCGGGGGCCGGACGCCGGCCACCGCGAGGTCCGCGCACAGGTCTGCGCGAGGTCTGCCGGGCGTTACGCGGCCCGCGCGGAGACCAGGGGATGGTCCTCGGCGAGCGGTCCCGCCGCGCTCGCTCCGCCGGGTGATCCGAGGTCGGCGAAGACCTCCGCGTCCACCGAGCGGTAGCCGCTCCATTCGGCCGGGACGTCGTCCTCGAAGAAGATCGCCTCCACCGGGCAGACGGGCTCGCAGGCGCCGCAGTCGACGCATTCGTCGGGCTGGATGTAGAGCTTGCGCGGGCCCTCGTAGATGCAGTCGACCGGGCATTCGTCGATGCACGCCCGGTCCTTGACGTCGACACAGGGCTGAGCGATCACATAGGTCATGCTGTCCCTCCCCGGGATGAGCGGTGAAACGGTTGCGGTCGGACGGTTACGGATACGTGCGGGCGGCCGTGGAACCGAGGTCGCGCCCCTGCGGGCGGCCGGCCGCGGCGGACCGGCCGACCCTCCAGGTGTCCTTGCCGGCGAGCAGGGCGGACAGGTCCCCCTTGCCGAACCGGTCGACGGCGGTGTCGAGTTGGTCGGCCATCCGGGTGTCGTAGACGGGGCGTTCGACGCTGCGGAAGACACCGATCGGGGTGTGGTGCAGGGTGTCGGGGTCGGCGAGCCGTGACAGGGCGAACGCGGTGGTGGGGGACGCGGCGTGGGCGTCGTGGACCAGGACGCGGGATTCGTTGTCGGGTGTGACGGTGACGACGTCGAGGTCGCCGGTGGTCTCGTCGCGTACGACGCCTCGGGAGCCGTCCGCGCCGAGGCGGATCTGCCTGCCGTGTTCGAGGCGGATGACCGCTTCCTGTGCCTGCCGACGGTCCTTGAGGGCGTCGAACGCGCCGTCGTTGAAGATGTTGCAGTTCTGGTAGATCTCCACCAGCGCGGTGCCGGGGTGGGCGGCGGCCTGCCGCAGGACGTCGGTGAGGTGTGCGCGGTCGGAGTCGATGGTCCGGGCGACGAAGGAGGCCTCGGCGCCGAGGGCGAGGGAGACCGGGTTGAACGGGGCGTCGAGGGAGCCCATGGGGGTGGACTTGGTGATCTTCCCGACCTCGGAGGTGGGGGAGTACTGCCCCTTCGTCAGGCCGTAGATGCGGTTGTTGAAGAGGAGGATCTTCAGGTTCACGTTGCGGCGCAGGGCGTGGATGAGGTGGTTGCCGCCGATGGAGAGGGCGTCGCCGTCGCCGGTGACGACCCAGACGGACAGGTCGCGCCGCGAGGTGGCGAGCCCGGTGGCGATGGCGGGGGCGCGTCCGTGGATGGAGTGCATCCCGTAGGTGTTCATGTAGTACGGGAAGCGGGAGGAGCAGCCGATGCCGGAGACGAAGGTGATGTTCTCCCTGGCCAGGCCGAGTTCGGGCATGAAGCCCTGGACGGCGGCGAGGATGGCGTAGTCACCGCAGCCGGGGCACCAGCGCACCTCCTGATCGGACTTGAAGTCCTTCGGCTGGAGCCGGAGTTCAGTTCCCACGGATCGTCTCCCGCAGTGTGTGGGCGAGCTGGCCCGCCTTGAACGGTGTGCCGGTGACCTGGGTGCACGAGTGGACGTCGACCAGGTACTTCGCCCGGACGAGCGTGGCGAGCTGACCGAGGTTCATCTCGGGCACGACGACCTGCCGGTACCGGGAGAGCACCTCGCCCAGGTTCTTCGGAAAGGGGTTCAGATGGCGCAGGTGGGCCTGGGCGACAGGTTCCCCGGCCGTCCGCAGCTGCCGTACCGCCGCCGCGACGGGGCCGTAGGTCGACCCCCAGCCCAGGACGAGGGTGTCGGCCCCGTGCGGGTCGTCGACCTCGATGTCGGGGACGTCGATGCCGTCGATCTTCGCCTGGCGGGTGCGGACCATGAGGTCGTGGTTGGCGGGGTCGTAGGAGATGTTGCCGGTGCCGTCCTGTTTCTCGATGCCGCCGATGCGGTGTTCGAGGCCGGGGGTGCCGGGCACGGCCCAGGGGCGGGCCAGGGTCTCGGGGTCGCGTTTGTAGGGCCAGAACACCTCGGTGCCGTCGTCGAGGGTGTGGTTGGGCCCCTGGGCGAACCGCACCCGCAGATCGGGGAGTTCGTCGGTACCGGGGATGCGCCACGGCTCGGAGCCGTTGGCCAGGTAGCCGTCACTGAGCAGGAAGACCGGGGTGCGGTAGGTGACCGCGATCCGGGCGGCCTCGATGGCGGCGTCGAAGCAGTCGGCGGGGGTGCGGGCCGCCACCACCGGCACCGGTGCCTCCCCGTTGCGGCCGTACATGGCCTGGAGGAGGTCGGCCTGTTCGGTCTTGGTGGGCAGGCCGGTGGAGGGGCCGCCGCGCTGGATGGCGACGACGAGCAGGGGCAGTTCGAGGGAGACGGCCAGTCCGATGGTCTCCGACTTCAGTGCCACGCCCGGACCGGAGGTGGTGGTCACCGCGAGCGATCCACCGAACGCGGCCCCCAGCGCGGCGCCGACGGCGGCGATCTCGTCCTCCGCCTGGAAGGTGCGGACGCCGAAGTTCTTGTGGCGCGACAGCTCGTGGAGGATGTCGGAGGCCGGGGTGATGGGGTAGGAGCCGAGGTAGAGGGGGAGTTCGGCCCGGTGGGAGGCGGCGACGAGGCCGTAGGAGAGGGCGAGGTTGCCGCTGATGTTGCGGTAGAGGCCGGGAGGGAAGGCGGCGGTGGCGGGCGCGACCTCGTAGGAGACCGCGAAGTCCTCGGTGGTTTCGCCGAAGTTCCAGCCGGCCCGGAACGCGGCGAGGTTGGCGGCCGCGATCTCGGGCTTCTTGGCGAACTTGGCGGCCAGGAACTTCTCGGTGCCTTCGGTGGGGCGGTGGTACATCCAGGAGAGCAGGCCGAGCGCGAACATGTTCTTGCTGCGTTCGGCCTCCTTGCGGCTGAGGTCGAAGGCGGTGAGCGCTTCGACGGTCAGCGTGGTCAGGGGGACGGGGTGGACGCGGTAGGCGTCCAGCGAGCCGTCGTCCAGGGGGCTGGTGGCGTAGCCGACCTTCTGCAGGGCGCGCCGACTGAACTCGTCGGTGTTGACGATGATCTCCGCGCCGCGGGGGAGGTCGGCGAGGTTGGCCTTGAGGGCGGCGGGGTTCATGGCGACCAGGACGTCGGGTGCGTCGCCGGGGGTGAGGATGTCGTGGTCGGCGAAGTGCAGCTGGAAGGAGGAGACGCCCGGCAGGGTGCCCGCGGGGGCGCGGATCTCGGCGGGGAAGTTCGGCAGGGTCGACAGATCGTTCCCGAACGACGCCGTCTCGGAGGTGAAACGGTCGCCCGTGAGCTGCATCCCGTCACCGGAATCCCCGGCGAACCGGATGACCACCCCGTCCAGGCGGCGCACGTCCTTGGTGCGGATCCCGGCCGGCGTCGGCACGGCCTCTTCGATGTCCACGGTGTCTACCGTCACGCGTCTCGTCTCCTCTGGCTTTCCGCTGTCCGGCGCCGCTGCGTGGGCCGGGCCCTGCCTTAGCGCTCGCGTCGTCCCGGTGGGCGGGAACGTGCCGGCAGGGCCTGCCTGACCGGGACGCTAGGCAGGCCGCCTTGCGCCGGGCCAAAGCGCCCCGCGCCCCTCCGTGTGGCGCTGCCGGCCGCCCGCCGCCGGTTCAGCGGAGGTTCAGCGGTTCTCCAGAGCGGCTCGCGACCCTTCTCACGGCCGGTGGACAGCCGGACCCGGCGTTCCCCTCACCCGGCGGCGCCCCGGACGGCCCTGCCCGTCGTCAGCGCCCGCCGTCACCGGACACCGCCGCGCACCGGCCCGCCCGGCCCGCCCGGCCCAAGCCTCTTCCCCTCTTCGCCACCGAATGAAGGAGCACACCTTGGACGCGTCAGCCCCGGCCTCCCGCCGAACCCTGCTGAGAGTCGCCACCGCCGCCACCGTGGGCGGGGCGCTCGCCGCCACTCCGCTGCCGGCGTTCGCGAAGTCCGCCCGCTGCCCGCTGCCGCGCACGCTCAGCGTCACCGCCCCGGGCCTGTACCCCGAGGGTGTCGCCTGGGACCCCACGAGGAAGGCGTTCCTCGTCGGGTCCAGCGCGCAGGGCACGATCTCGGTGGTCCGGGCGGACGGCTCCGTGACCCCGCTGGTGGCCCCGTTCGCCCAGGTGTCGGTCCTCGGCATCACCGTGGACGCGCCCCGCCGCCGGGTCCTGGCCGCCTACACCGACTACTTCTTCCGGATGATGGGCATCATCGACCCCTCGCTGCCCCCGGTGTCCGGCGTCGGCGTCTTCGACCTCGCCACCGGTGCCGTGCGGCACCTGGTCGACGTGTCCGACGGACAGCCCCTGCCCCGCGCCAACGACCTCACCGTCGACCGCAACGGCACCATCCACGTCACCGACACCGGCGTCGACACGGTCACCACCGTGAGCCGCGACGGCGAGGTCCTGAAGGTCCTGCGCGACGACCGCTTCGCCACCGCCGACACCGGTCCGAACGGCATCGTCCAGCACCCCGCCGGCTTCCTCCTCATGGGCAGGTACGAGGGCGGCCGCCTCTTCCGCATCGACCGCCCCTGCTCGGCGCGGCCGAAGGTCAGCGAGGTCCGTCTGGACGGGGCGCCGGCCTCCCTCGACGGCATGGCGCTGCGCCCCGACGGCTCGCTGGTCGTCGTCTCCAACGACCTGTCGCTGTCCGGCGGACGCCAGAGCCCGGACGCCGTCCTGGTACTGCGCTCCACCGACGGCTGGCGCACCGCCCGCACCGTCCAGCGCCAGACCTGGCCGCACGAGGACCCCACCACGGTGACCGTGACCCCGTACGGCGACTACGTGGTCAGCGGTGGACTCCGGGAGATCCTCACCGGCGTCCCCTCGACCACGCCCGGCACGTTCCACCTGCGCCGCCGCTGACGGCACCGGTCGGCGTCCCCGGGCGTCCGGGGCCGCGTACGACGCCGCGGGCGCCGTAGCCGACCCGGCACACCCCACTCACCCCGACGTCCCGGGAGCCCCCATGACCGCAGTGACCAAAGACAACCCGCCCCCCGAAACCGCGCCGCCCCCCGGCGCGTTCACCGCCCTCGCCCGGCTGACCGGCAGCCGGGCCCGGCTGCTGCTCGTGCTCACCGTGATCCTGCTGGCCGGGGCCGTCGTCCTCGGCAGCGGTGTGGCCGACCGGCTGCGCAGCGGTGGCAGCGGAGGCGTCGTCGACCCCTCCTCCGAGTCCTCCTACGCCGCGGGCGTCCTGGAACGGGAGTTCCCCGGCGCCCGCCCCAACCTCGTCCTGCTGGCCCGGGCCGGCACCGGGGTCGACGACGCCGACGTGGCCCGCCAGGGCCGGGAGCTGGCGGCCCGGCTCGCCGACGAGCCGGGCGTCACCGGCGTCACCTCCTACTGGGACACCGGCTCCGGCGCGCTGCGCTCGAAGGACGGCAGGGAAGCCCTGGTGGTGGCCCGGCTCACCGGGGACGAACTGGAGGCCGACCGCACCCTGGAGAACCGGATCGTCGGGCACTTCGACGGACGGCGGGGCGATCTCACCGTCCGGATCGGCGGCAGCGTCGCCGTCCAGAACGAGCAGCAGACCTTCATCCGAGAAGACCTCGTGCGCGCCGAGGTCATCGCGCTGCCGATCACGCTCCTCATCCTCATGGTCGTGTTCGGCAGCGCGGTCGCCGCACTGCTGCCGATCGGCATCGGGGTGATCGCGATCCTCGGCACCAACGCGGTGCTGCGGGTCCTCACCTCCTTCACCGACGTCTCCGTCTTCGCCACCAACCTCACCACCGCCCTCGGCCTGGGCCTCGCCATCGACTACGCGCTGCTGATCGTGCGCCGCTACCGCGAGGAACTCGCCACCGGCCGGGACACGTCCGGCGCGCTCGCCGTCACCCTCAACACGGCCGGGCGGACCGTGCTGTTCTCGGCCGCGACGGTCGCCGTCTCACTCGCCGCGATGCTGGTGTTCCCGCTCTATTTCCTGCGGTCCCTCGCCTATGCCGGGATCAGTGTGGTGGTCCTCGCCGCCGTCGCCGCCCTGGTGGTGCTGCCGGCCCTGCTCGCCGTCCTGGGCCGGCGCATCGACTCCCTCGACGTACGCAAGCTGATCCGGCGCCGCTCCCGTGAGCGCCGGGAGCCCGACGCGACCGGAGCCGGCTGGGCCCGGCTGGCCCGGGGGGTGATGCGGCGCGCGCCGCTGGTCGCCACCGGCACCCTGGCCGTACTGCTGCTCCTCGGCGCCCCCTTCCTGAACGTCGACTTCGGCACCGCCGACTACCGGCAGCTGCCCGCGTCCGCCGACTCCCGGGTGGTGCAGGAGCACATCAGGGACCGTTTCCAGGGCAGTCCCACCGGGGCGGTCGAGGTCGTCACACGGCAGGCGCCCGCCGCCGGACTGGGCGAGTACGCCGAGCGGCTGTCCCGGATCCCCGGGGTCCTGCGGGTGGACGCGCCGACCGGCACCTACTCCGACGGCCGGGCCACCGGACCGGCGCAGCCGGGCCGGACCTCCGGTGAGATCGCGTACGTCACCGTGGTGCCCGGTGTGGAGGCCGTCTCCGACGAGGGCAAGGAACTGGTGCGCGACGTCAGGGCGGTGGACACGGACTTCCCCGCCTCCGCCTCCGGGACGACCGCGGCCCTGATCGACAGCCAGGCGGCCATCGGACGCGGTCTGCCGTGGGCGGTCGGCATCATCGTGCTCGCCACCCTGGTCCTGGTGTTCCTGCTCACCGGCAGTGTGCTCGTGCCGCTCCAGGCCGTGCTGCTGAACGCGCTCAGCCTCACCGCGATGCTGGGGGCCGTGGTGTGGGTCTTCCAGGACGGGCACCTGTCGGGGCTGCTCGGCTTCACCCCGACCGGGAGCATCGAGACGGCCCTGCCGGTGCTGATGTTCTGCCTCGCGTTCGGACTCTCCATGGACTACGGGGTGTTCCTGCTCTCCCGCGTCAAGGAGGAGCACGAGCGCACGCACGACCACCGGGCCGCCGTGGTGGAGGGCATCCGCTCCACCGGCGGTGTCATCACCGCCGCCGCGCTGGTCCTGTCGGTGGTCATGGTGGCCATCGGCACGTCCCGGATCACCAACACGAAGATGCTCGGACTGGGAGTCGCCCTGGCCATCCTCATGGACGCCATGGTGATCCGTACGCTCCTCGTCCCCGCCGTGCTCTCGCTCACCGGCCGGGCGACCTGGTGGGCCCCCGGGCCGCTGCGCCGGCTGCACGCGCGGTTCGGCATCCGTGAGGGCGGCCCGGCACCGGACGCTCCGGCCGAGCGGGGGGCGCCGACACCGACACCGGAGGAGACGGACAAGGAGAAGGACAGGGAGAAGGACAGGGAACGGGCGGACACGGTCGGCGCGGCGGCCGGAAAGCCGTCCGGCTGACGGAACGCCGGCTCAGCGAACCCAGGGTGCGGGAGGACCTCCACAGGTCCTCCCGCACCTCTTTGCCAGGGCACAAGCGACCGCCGTTAGCGTCCGGGCAACGCGTCGGGCGGACGCCGCGGCAGCCCCGCACGAACGCCCGCCCACTACCCGCCAACTCCCGGCCACCCGGCCACTCGACCGTCCGGCCACCCGGCCACTCGACCGTCCGGCCACTCGGCCGTCCGGCTACCAGGCGGTCCGGCCACCCGGCCGTCCGGAGGACGGGACACGCCGAGACGGTCGGCCCGAGCCCGTCCGGATCATCCGTACCTGCCACCCCGCCCCGAGCCGACGAGATCAGCGAGACCCACCGGGTCCACCGGATCACCGGGTCCACCGGATCACCGGGTCCACCGGATCACCGGGTCCACCGGGTCCACGAGGCCCACCAGACCGCTGGATCGACCAGAACCACCAGATCCACCACGGCCACCAGATCCACCACGGCCACCAGGCCCCACGACCACCAGGCCCACCACAGCCAACAGACCCACCAGACCCACCAGATCGACCAAAGCAAGGGGGACCAGTCCGATGACGTCCACACAACCGACCGGGCCACAGGCGCGGTCCGTACGCCGCGTGGCGGCGGGTGAGGGGAGCGCCATGGCCGTCGACACGATCGTCGTCGACTACGGAGGAGTGCTGACCAACCCGCTCGTGGAGACCTTCGCCGCCTTCGCCGAGCTGGCCGGTATCGAGCCGGCCGACCTCGCCCAGGCGTTCCTGGCGGCGACGGAACTCCACGGGGAGACCCCGATGGCGGCCCTGGAGACCGGCGCGATCACCGAGCGCCAGATGGTGGACCGGATCCTCGCGCAGCTCCCCGAGGGAGCGGGCCGGATCCTGGCGGACGGACGCGGTTTCGGCGAGCTGTGGTTCCGGGGCCGTCGCCCCAACGAGCCGTTCCTGTCGTTCCTGCGCGCCCTGCGCCGCGACGGCTACCGGCTCGCCCTGCTCACCAACAACGTCCGCGAGTGGGAACCGCTGTGGCGCGCCCAGGTGCCCGTCGACGAACTCTTCGACGTGGTCGTGGACTCGCACCGGGAGGGCGTGCGCAAGCCGGACCCGGCGATCTACCGAATCCTCCTCGACCGGCTCGGCACCCCGGCGAAGCGGTGCCTGTTCGTCGACGACACGGACGAGAACTGCCGGGCCGCGACCGAACTCGGCATGCGGGCGGTGCGGTTCGCCGACACCGACAGCGCCGTCCGGGAGATCTCGGGCCTGCTGCACCGCCCGGTGGCCGTTGCCGCCGGCGCCGCGGGAGGTGTCCGGTGACGGCCCCGGCGGTGCTGGTCGTCGGCGCCGGGCCCACCGGGCTCAGCGCCGCCTGCGCGCTGTGGGACCTCGGGGTGCCGTGCCGGGTCGTCGACCGCCGTCCCGGTCCCGGCATCGCCCCCAAGGGGCTGGTGCTGTGGAGCGGTGCGCTCGAATGCCTGGAGCGTCTGGGGGTCGCCGAGAAGCTGACGGGGACCGCCCTGCCGCTGGCAGGGGCGTCGTACTGGTCGAACGGCAGGCGTATCGCCGGTGCGCGGTTCGGCAACCTGACGGGCACCGCGTTCCCCGGCCCCCTCTGCGTGCCGCAGCCGGTCACCGAACGGGCGCTGCTTCGGCGGCTGACGGAGCTGGGCGGCACGGTGGAGTGGGACACCGAGGTCACGGCGGTGACCGTGCAGCGCGGTGGCCCCGGGGAGTCGGTGACCGTCACCTTGAGCGTGGCCGGGGGCGAGGAGCCGGTGACGGTGTCCTGGCTCGTCGCCGCCGACGGCGCCCGCAGCCTGGTGCGCGACAGCGTCGGCATCCCCTTCGAGGGGCACACCTTCGACCGTACGTTCCTGATCGGGGACGGTCTGCTGGAGGGCGCGTCCGCGGAGGCCGAGGTCCAGCACCACATCACGCCCGACGGGGTGCTGGTGATCGTCCCCCAGCCCGAGGGACACCGGGTCTTCTTCGACACGGAACCGGACGAGCGGACCGAACCGCCCTCCGAACGCCAGCTGCAGCGGCTCCTCGACGAGCGGGGGCCGGGCGGACTGCGTCTGCACGGCACCTGGTGGACCAGCCGCTTCCGGGTGCACGCCAGGGTCGCCCCGAGGTTCCGCGAGGGCCCGGTGCTGCTGGCGGGCGACGCGGTGCACGCCCACACCACCGCAGGCGGCCAGGGCCTCAACACCGGCGTCCAGGACGGCTACGACGTCGGCTGGAAGCTGGCGAGCGTGGTGCGCGGCGCCGATCCGGCGCTGCTCGACAGCTACGAGGCCGAACGCCGCCCCGCGTCGGTGCGGGCGGTCGCCAACGGGGAGAAGCAGACCCGGATGTGGCTGCTGCGCAGCCCGGCGGCCCGGCTCGTGCGGGACACGGTGATGCGGGTGCTGTCCGCCACCGGCCTGCTGGAGCGCAAGGCGATCCCCCTGCTCGCCCAGCTCGACCTGGACCACTCCGGGAGCCCGGCGGTGACCGCGTCCGGCGGTGGCGCGGGCGTGCCGGGGGCACTGCGGCCCGGACGGCGTGCGCCCGACGTGGCACTGACCCCGGTGCACGGCCCGGCGCCGGCGACGCCGCACGCCCGTCCGGCGGCCGGCAGGCACACGCTCCTGGTGTACGGCGCCGGGGACGCCGGTGAGTCGGCCGCGCGGGCCGCGCGGGCGGTACGGGAACGGGGCGCGGGTGACATGGTCCACGTGCTGTGGATCCAGCCCCGGGACACCGCCGACGGGCCGGTCCCCGAGGGCGGCGCCGGATTCGCCGTCGCCCGCGAGCAGGACCACACGCTCGGCGGGACCGGCGCCCGCTGGGTGGCGTACGTACGGCCGGACGGTGTCGTCGCGGCCTGCTCGGGGCCGGCCGGCCTCGACGGGCTGATCGCCCGGCTTCCGTCCCGTCCGGCCCTGACGGCGCCGGTCCCCGCCGAACTGCCCTGACCGGGCCGGGCCAACCGATCGCGACACCGAGACTTTGCTGGAAGGACCGAACATGAGCATCTCCACGTCCGCCCTCGTGCCCGAGACGGCCCCGGCGTGCCCACCGGCGCCCGAGGCGGAACTGAGCTACGACGCGACCGTTCCCCGCACCCTGGTCCACCGGGCCTCGATCGCCGAGGTCTTCGTGACCGACTCGGCGCAGACGGGCGAGGACGCGTACGCCGTCGCCGCCCAGCTGCCGCGCGGCCATCTGATCGGGGAGGACTCCCCGGCGTACGACTTCACCCTGCTGGTGGAAGTGGTGCGGCAGGCCGGGGTCCTGATCGCCCACCGTCATCTGGAAGTCGAGCTGGGCTCGGCGTTCATCTTCCGGGACCTGCGGCTGCGGGTCACCGCGTTCGAGCCGTTGCGCATCGGCCGGCGGCCGGCCGACCTTCGGGTCGACGTGACCGTGAAGACCCGGCGCAACAGGGCGGGCCGGGTCCAGGGGTTCACCTTCACCGGGGACGTCGCCGTCGACGGGCGGCCCGCGATGCACGGGGAGGGCGGGCTGCTGATCCTGTCCAGGACCGCGTACCAGGCCATGCGGAGCAGGCGGCAGTTGCCGGACCATCCCGGTTTCCTGCTCCCGCGCTTCACGGCGGCCGAACCGTGCTCCGTGGGGCGGCGCGACGCCAGGAACGTGTTCGTCACCGAACCCGTCACGGACGGCCAACCGGGACGTTTCGCGTGCCAGTTGGTGGTGGACACCAGTCATCCGCACGTCTTCGACCATCCGCTGGACCATGTGCCGGGCCATCTGCAGATGGAGGCGGCACGGCAGTTGGCGGTGGCCTCCGTGGCCCGGCTGCACGGCCTCGACCCGTGCAGTCTGTCGGTCGCCTCCATCGAGACCGATTTCACCGACTACGCCGAGCTGGACCGGATCACCAGTCTCCGGGCGACGGTCGGCGGATTCCGGTCGGACGAGGCGCTGGGCACCTTCACCATTCCGGTCGCGGTGGAGGCCGTACAAGAGGACACGGTCACCACGGCCATGCGACTCGAAGTGGCGCAATACGCGCAAAATTAAGTGAACTTTAAAGGGAATCGCTCTCTGATCTTTTACGGCCACTCTCTGTCAAGTAGTGTCCTCGTCGAACGGGCCGTCCTGATCGTCGCGGCCCGACGGGGGGAGCGCAGTGATCCGCATCCTGCTCGCCGAGGACATGCACATGGTCCGGGGGGCGTTGGTCGCCCTGCTGACCTTGGAGGACGACCTCACGGTGGTCGCCGAGGTCGAGCGGGGGGACCGGATCGTTCCCACGGCCCTGGAGTGTGTGCCCGATGTCGCCGTCATCGACGTCGACCTGCCCGGTCTCGACGGACTGAGCGCGGCGGCCCAACTGGCCGGGCAGCTGCCCTCGTGCCGCACGTTGATCCTGACCAGCCTCGGCCGCCCGGGCACGCTCCGCAAGGCGCTCGCGGCCCAGGTGGGCGGTTTCCTCCTCAAGGACGCGCCCCCGGACCGGCTGGCCGACGCGGTACGGGACGTCGCGGCGGGGAAGCGGGTGATCGACCCCCAACTGGCCCTCGCGGCCTTCGACAACGGGGAGAACCCGCTGACGCCCCGTGAGACGGAGGTGCTGCGGATGGCCGCCGACGGGGCGGAGGCGGCGGACATCGCAAGCCGGCTGTTCCTCTCGGTGGGCACGGTGCGCAACTACCTGACGACCGTCGTCACCAAGCTCAACGCGCGCAACCGCGTCGACGCGATCCGGGTGGCCAGGGAGAGCGGCTGGCTGTGAGACGACGAGGGCCGGGCGAGTGGTCGGACCACTCGCCCGGCCCTCCTGCGTCCCTCCGCCCGCGGGCCCCGTTCCCGCTCAGCCGGCGTGCCGGGCGGGCCGGGGCAGCGGGGCGGTGGCCCGCAGGACGAACCACCCCTCCTCGTCCAGCCCGGACGTCAGCCGGCCCCCGACCGACGCCAGCCGGAACTGCAGGTTGCCGAGGCCGCTGCCGTCCGCCCCGGACGACGGGTCCCGGAAGCCCGTCATGGTCTTCTGCACCCCGTCGTTGGCGATGGTGAGCACCAGCTCGCCCGCGGACGACTTCCGGCAGTCGATGCGGCAGTGCTCCGCCTTGCTGTGGCGCAGCAGGTTGGTGATGGCCTCCCGGAGCACGGTGGCCATGATGGTGTTCACCTCCCCCTCGGGAGGCTCCGCACGGCACCGCACCTCCGCCTGGATGCCCGCCGCGGCGAGGACCGCCTGCGCGGACACGGCCTCGGTGGTCAGGGACATGTCCCGGTAGCCGCGGGCGACCGTGCGTACGTCGGCGAGCGCCTGCCGGGAGATCTCCAGGATGCTCCTGAGCTCCTCCAGTGCCCGGTCGGGCGCCGCGGGCACCAGACGGCAGGCCAGTTCGCTCTTGAGGGTCACGGCGGACAGGCTGAAGCCGAGCAGGTCGTGCAGGTCCCGGGCGAAGCGGAGCCGCTCCTGGGTGACGGCCAGCCGGGCGAGTTCCGTCTGGGCCGCGTGCACCTCGACCACCAGCTGGGCGAGCCGGTTGAGGCCGTACACGATCAGTCCCGTGAGCACGGTGGCGACGGTGATGTACGCCGAGTCGACGAGGTCCTTGCCCAGCAGCGGCCCGGTCGCGGCGGCCGCCACGGCGACCAGCCCGAACAGCGGCCAGGCCACCGACGGCCGGAGCACCAGGAGCAGCGAGGCGCCCAGGAAGCCCGCCATCCCGCCCCACCCGAACCCCAGGACGAACAGCGGCAGATAGGTCATCAGCGCCTGCAGCGTGAGCGTCCACCGGTACCAGCGGGCCCGGAAGCGCCGGAACCGCTGTGCGGTGTGCACCAGTTGGAGAAGGAAGACCAGGCTGAAGCCGAACGCCGAGGCGACCAGGGTGAGTGGTCCCGGTTCCGCGTCCGCGATGTTCAGAAAGCCGGTGAGGACGAACCCGCACTCGACGATCAGTACGACACTCCGGGCGAGCCGGGGCGGCGGGGCACTGAGGCCCAGGAACCGCACCGCCGCCGGCAGAGGGGGGTTGCCGCCTGCGCCGCCGTCGGCGGCGTCCTCTAAGGAAATGCCGGCATCTGTCTTTGCCTCCGGCGCGGCTGCCTCCATGAAAACCCCTCACACTGAACGGGATCAAGGAGCGATCAGTCTATGCGGGTTCTTTGAACTTTAAGCAATAAATGTAGGACTCATGGATCAACTGTGCGCTTTACATGGATGGTTGGTGACGGCGTCCGGTGCCATGCCGAGGGCGAAGCCGCCCACGCTCGGCTCGGTCAGCCAGTCGGTGCCCGTGGTGCGGGCGGCGAGTTCGATGTCACCGCTGCCCAGGGCGCAGGAGGCCAGGCCCATCGCGGTCCCGATCAGATACAGGTTCTGGATCACCGCGCCGACGTGCTTCAGCGTCAGCGCGTAGGGCAGACCGCTGTACTTCCACGACAGCCGGTGGATGCGTGAGGTGATGGTGATGACCACGGCGGGCGGGGCGTCCAGCCCGGCGGAGATCTGCGCCTCCGCGAGCAGTTCCGCCGTCACCGCGTCCGTGCCGTCGTCGCCGACCCGCACCAGGCAGTGCTCCAGCGGCGCGTAGTAGTGGGTGCCCGAGGGGATTCCGGCGCAGTCCCGGACGGTGAGGTAGAACTCGAGTTCGTAGGCGCGGCCGCCGCTGGGGTACGGCCGGTCGGTGTACTCCTCCTCGTGCCGGCCCTCGCCATGCCGCTCGGGCAGACCGCGGACCCGCACGGCCCGGTACAGGAACTCGCCCAGTACGGCGGCGGTCAGCCGCTGCGAGCCGTAGGACCGGATGCTGCGGCGCTCCTCCACCGCCGCGGTGAGCGGCGGATCCGCGGCCGCCGCCTCGCTCAGGGAGGGCCGGGGGAGGAGGAGGCGCGGGCCGTCCGGCAGCGGCTTGACCGCCGGGGCGGGAGGCAGGCACCCGGCGAGCGGATAGGTCGCACCGAAGTCCGCGTCGTGCCTGCCGAGGGTGGAACGGCTGTGGAACAGCAGGTCGACCGCGCCCCACGACAGCAGCGCCGGGTCCGTGTCCTCCGCGAACACCGGAACCGTGTCGCCGCTCCTGCCCTCCTCGTCCGCGCCCGTCCGGGAGGGCAGGTCCCCGACGGCGGGCTCCTGCTCGGCGGCAAGGAGCATGCCGGTCCCCAGCAGATGGGCGACGATCTCCGTGACCGCCGGGGCGGCCAGGGGAACGGCCGCCACGATCTCGTCGACGGTGTGCGCGCGACCGAGCATGCCGATCACCCAGGCGGCCTCCGGGCCGTGCACCACGACCCGGTACAGCGACACGGGGCTCTCCAGGACGAAACCCTCGCCCTCGCTGCGCAGGAACGCGAAGCGTGACAGCCGCACCGGACGGCCGCGGTCGACGGTGTCCGGCCGGTAACGCGCCGACTGCACGATCGGGACCACCGACAGCAGCGGCTGTTCGGCGTCCTCCAGCATCAGCGAACGCACCACCAGGTGCCGCAACCGGTGCAGCAGCATCAGTATCTCGGCCTGCTCGTCCGCGGCGGTGGCCGTGCGCCCCTCGGGGGAGGAGGGGCGCACGGAGTTTCCGGCCGCCAGCTCGGCCACCACGTTGGCCAGGGAGATCGGGCCGAGACTCATCCGCCGCAGGGCCTCACGGACCAGCGGGCCCGCCCGGTGCAGCCGGGTCTCCCCCCAGCGTCCGGACAGCACCACGGGACCGGCCGGATCCCCCGCGTCCACCAGGACGTCCTCCCGGAGCGACCACAGGGCGACACAGCGCCGGTCGCCGTGCGTCGTCGCGGCTGTGCTGAACGGCCTTTCGGCGGGCATCGAGGGCTCCTGGGGGACGGGAACGGCGGTGGGGCGCCGTTCCGGACGAACGATCAGGCGATCAGACGAACAAGGGGACGGGATTGAGGTCCTCGTACGGCGTCGGCGCGGCCAGCCGGCCCAACCGCACGGGTACGTCGAACAGCCGGCCCGGCGCGAACCGGGCCCAGAAGTGGCGCAGGCCCGGTACGACGACTTTCATGACCGGAATCCCGATGTCGGGTCGGGTCTGGTCGAGCACCAGCAGATCCATGCCGTGCCCGCGCAGCAGCTCCACGACGGCCTCCACGTCGTCCCGCAGGTCCGGACGGCTGCGGAAGACGAAGTCGGCCGGGCCGCGCGCCGGTTGCGAGGGATCGGGCAGCAGATGGGGCTGGTTGGCGACGGTCGCCCCCCACCACCAGCCGAGCGGTCCGGGGTCCGTCGTGCCGTACCCCGTGCCGTCGGGCCGGGCGCCGGTCACCGCGGGCAGCAGCTGGCTCATCTCGGTCAGCGCACGGCGCAGCGCGACGGCCGGATCGAAGTGCGCGCCGAACCCGAACATGATGTCCTCGGCGGGCTTGTCGGTGCGCCGCGAGAGGGCCGCGAACACCGGGACGCCGAGGTCGGCGGTCAGGTCCAGCACCCACACCTCACGGTTCAAATGCCGGTAGACGTCGAGCAGTTGCCCGGTCCAGCCGTCGCCGAAACCGCCCGCGCCGTCCAGCCGTACGCCGGGCTGCCGGGTGCGGTTGTACCACCACAGGGCCACGGCGTCCCGCTCGACGAGTTCCAGGAACCCGTGCAGGATCGCGTCCTCCGGGCTGCTGCCGGCGGCGTTGCCGTTGGAGTCGGCGCGCAGCGAGCGACGGCCCGCCACCGGCGGGGTCGACCCGTCGAGGGAGCCCGGGAAGTACAGCAGGCCGGTCGGCAGGAGCCGCTGGCGTCCCTCGGTGAGCGACCACACCGGGGTCCAGTCCACCGGAGCCCGGTCGTCGAAGGGTTCGGGAACGTACTGGAACGCGCCGTGCAGGGCGTTCCACCGCTCGCGGTCCCGGAACTGCCGGGCGGCGAACAACTGGCAGGCGTCCGGGGAGACGGCCGCGTCCCCGAGGCCGCGCAGGCTGTCCCTGATGCGCGGCTCGTCCCCCTGAAGGGTGCCGCTGTACCGTTCCAGCGCCTCGCACATGGCGCTCACCTCGGCGTCCAGCGCCGTGGCGCCCTTGCCGCCGCTGAGCTGACGCAGCCCGGCCCGCAGCCGTGCGAGGTCGGTTCCGCCCAGCGCGGCGTTACGGCCCGCCAGATAGCAGTGCAGACCCGCCGGCGCCCTCGGGTCCCTGCGGATCTCCTCGATCACCCCGGTCACCGGGCTGACCAGATGCTGGTACCGGTCACGGACCTCCTCGGGGGAGCACGCCCGGTACCCCCCTCCGGCGTGCGGCGTCTTGGGCCGGGAGGCGAGCGTCACCGGCCGCAGGACCTGCCGCGCGACGAGGCCGGGGTCGCCGCAGCCCGGACACTGCGGGCGGCGCCGCAGCTCGTGGTGACGGGTCGTCAGGGAGAGGGTGTCCAGCGTCAGGACCGCGGACTGGCCCGGATAGCGGTAGCCGGCCAGCCACTTCGCCGTCTCCAGCGCGGTGAGCTGCGCTGCCGCGGCGGCCGTCGGCGGCAGCTGGGCCGCGGGCCGGGGCACCGGCCCGGTCAGGCCGAGCGCCCGCCGCACCGGGGCCTCGCAGAGCCGGTGGCCGCGCAGCCGGTGCGCCAGGCACGACCAGCAGGGGCCGGCGCCCGGCTGGAACACCGGACCGACCCACGCGGTCGAGGCACCGGGCCTGGCCAGCAGCCAGGGCCGTCCCGTGGCCCGGTGCAGGGCGTCGATCTCGCGCAGCTCGGGGTTCAGGTAGTCGTCGCAGACGACGAGGGACAGCCGGGTGACGTCCTCCCCGGCCACGCGGTGCGCCCCGTGGTCGTGTCCGTCGTGAAAGCCGTCCGCGAGGACCGCCAGTCCCGCGGCCCGGCACGCCTCGGCCACTCCCTCCGCGCTCGCGCCGCCCACCGTCAGGATCTCCAGGGGTGCGGCGGCCACCTGCCGCAGCGCCGCCGTGCCGTCCAGCCCGGCCAGCTCCCAGTACGCGCGGGCGGGCCGCACCGGGTCGTCGGAGCCGCCGCCGACCGGGGCCGGCGTCGCGTACCCCACGAGACCGGCCTGCGCGAGCCTGCCGATCAGTCGTCCCGCCCGCTCGGGCGGGATCTCGGGGGCCGCGTCCCGCAGCACGGACGGCAGGTCCCTCGTGCCGTCCAGCAGGGGGACCAGGGCCTCGATGTGATCGCCCTGCAGAGCGGTCACCCCCCGGTCGGACAGCAGATAGGCCGCGTCGTCGGCGACGACCTCCGCCCTGAGATGGCTGCGGAATCCCACGAGCCGCCGGTCGTGCGTTCTCGGCACCCGCGCGGGACGCTCGCCGAAGAGAGCGGTCACCGCGCGGCCGCCCGGCTCCCGCCCGACGCGGCCGTGTACCGGTGCTCCGGGGCCGGCGACAGGCAGAAGCAGAGGAACGCGTGGGCGGTTCCCGGCCGGGAGAGCTCCTCGATGGTCAGCTCACCCACCGGGTTCTCCGGCAGCGACGGCGGCTGCTGGCCCTGGGCCAGCGTGACGCCGAACTCGTCGAGCACAGAACGGGCGTCCACCTGGTAGCGGCGCGAAAGCTCCGGCTCCAGCCACGCCTGTGCGACCAGCTCCATGAACCGCAGTTCCTGGGCGGGGGTCCGGTCGAGGCCCACGGCGTGGTCCGTGCCGCACGCACCGTCGAGAGTGGAAATAACGCCTTCGTGCACGTTGCCCTCCGTTGAACCTGTGGGTGATGGGTCGGACGTCGCCGTGGTCGGACCGGCAGACAGGATTCTTCGGGGACCGGGGTCGTCACCGACAGTGTTCCGTTCATGCCTCACGTGTGAATTCGTCATGGGTCAGCTTCTCGGTAATTCACGCGCGGGCGATGAAGCGATCACTGGGGCCGCGCGCGCCTCCGTGCCACTGTGGAGAGCTCCGAAACGCAAGCCGAGCGGTTTTGGCTGGAGGGAGTCCACATATGGAGGTCCGGGTCCTGGGGCCGCTCGTCGCCCAGCTCGACCACACGTCCGTAGTGCCCAGCGCGGCCAAGCCCCGCCAGGTGCTCGCCCTGCTGGCCCTGCACGCCGGCCAGGTCGTGACCGTGTCCACGCTGCTCGACGAACTGTGGGGGGACGCCCCGCCGCGCACCGCGCCCGCCACCCTCCAGACGTACATACGGCAACTGCGCCGCAGACTGGGGCAGGTGCTGGGCCCGACCGCGGTACGCGGGCCGAAGGACATCCTGTGCACGCGCTACGGCGGCTACGCGCTGGACGTGGCCGGGCCCGATGACGCCACGCGGTTCCAGCGGCTGTCCGTGGCCGGGCAGACGGCACTGCGGGAGGGCGCCGCCCGGGAGGCGTCCGCGCTGCTGCACCAGGCGCTGGCGCTGTGGCGCGGACCCGCCCTGGCCGATGTGCAGATCGGCCGGGCGCTGGAGGTCGAGACGGTACGGCTGGAGGAGACCAGGCTGGGCGCCCTGGACGCCAGGATCGAGGCCGACATGCGGCTCGGCCGGCACGCCGCGCTGCTCGGGGAGCTGACCGCGCTGGCCGCCCAGCACCCGCTGCACGAGACCGTGCACGCGCAGCTGATGCTCGCGCTGTACCGCTCGGGCCGGCCCTCCCACGCCCTCGGCATCTACCAGCGGCTGCGCCAGTGTCTGATCCGGGAGCTCGCGCTGGAGCCGTCGACCCGGCTGCAGCGGCTGCACCAGGCGATCCTGCGGGCCGACCCGGTCCTGGAGTCACCGGATCCGGCCGTGCCCGGCGGCGACGGACCGCGCCTCGCGCCGCTCACGCCCGCCTCGGTCTGACCCCTGCCTCCAGCGGGCCCACCTGGGGCGTTCCTCTCTCCGCCCGGGGCGTTTGGCGGCCCTTAAGCGCCGCTGCCGACGCTGGGGGCACGGCGGGTACTGGCCACCTGGTGGCCACCGCGCAACGAGAGGAGTTCCGGTCACTATGACGCGCTATCTGAGACGCGGTGGTCCACGCCACGACGGTCGCCTGCGCATGTTCTGCTTCCCCTACGCGGGCGGGGGCGCCTCCGCCTACGCCGGGTGGCAGCGTCGGCTGGGGACCGGGGTCGAGGTACTGCCGGTGCAGTTGCCGGGCCGTGAGGGCCGGATGACGGAGCAGCGCTTCACCGACCTCCCCGCGCTCGTGGCCGACCTGGACCGGGAGCTGGGCGGGGAACTCGACCACCCGCACGTGCTGTTCGGGCACAGCATGGGGGCGCTCGTCGCCTTCGCCCTGGCCCAGCACCGCCGGGCGCGCGGCGAACGGCTCCCCCTCGCGCTCCTCCTCGGGGCCCACCGCGCCCCGCACCTGCCGGCCCCGCCCCTCACCCACGGCTATGTGGCGGACGACGCGGAACTCATGCGCGGGCTGGCCGCGCTGGGAGGTCTGCCCCGGGTGCTGCTGGACCGGCCGGAGTGGCTGGCGGCGCTGCTGCCGGTCGTCCGGGGCGACCTGATGCTCTGTGAGGGCGCCGGGAGCGTGGACCGCACCCCGCTGCCGGTCCCGCTGCACACCTTCGCCGGGGCCGACGACCGCCTGGTGACGGTCCCCGAGGTGAGGGAGTGGTCCCTGTACTCCACCGACATGTGCGAGACCGTGGTGGTGCCGGGCGGCCACTTCTACATCAGGGACCAGGAGAGCGCCTTCCTCGACCTGCTCTCCGAGGTGCTGCGCCGGTACGAGACCGTCCACCGCACGGGTGTGGGCGGCCGTGACTTCGCCGAAGCCTCACGGACGGTCGGTGTCTGACGCACCGTGAAACCGGCCGGCGGGCCGTCCGCTCCCCGCGGGGAG
>NZ_JBHVDD010000117.1:0-24414 GCF_042802995.1 Streptomyces sp. NPDC057438 | reverse complement strand
CGGTGAACCTCTCCGGTCACCGCGCGGCCCGCCGTCATCCGGTGGCCCGCCCCTGGAGGGGGAGGGTGCCGCGGTGACGGGCACGGCGGGTGCGCAGCAGCTGCCGCCACTCCTCGGCGCTGAACCGGGCGGGCTCGGTACGGGCGATGAAGTCGTGGAGCACGCCGAGGAAACGTTCCGGGTCCGTGTGGAACGGGAAGTGTCCCGCCTCCTCGAATATCTCCAGCCGGCTGCCCGGCATGGAGACATGGCCGAGGCCCGCGTGCAGGGCCGGGACGACCATGTCCCGGCCGCCCCACAGCAGCATGGTCGGCATGCCCTGGGTCAGATAGCAGCGGTCGAGCAGGGTGCCGACCTGGCCCCGCCAGTCGACGACGGCCCGCAGGGTCCGTACGAAGGCACTGCGCGAACTGGCGTCCGGCAGGGCGTCGACCACCCTCAGCAGATCGGGCGCGTCGACGCCCAGGCCCGTGTTCAGCGTCTGCATGACCTTGACGATCATCTGCAACTGCCAGCGCACCGTGGGCAGTTGGAAGGCCGACAGCAGCAGTTCGGCGCCGGGCAGGGTGGCGGCCCGCAGCAGCGGGGAGACCTGGCGGCCGATGCCGCCGCTGCCGACCAGGACCAGCCGCTCGGTGCGCTCCGGGAACTGGTAGGCGAACTGGGCGGCCACCGCGCCGCCGAGCGAGTGGCCGACGAGGGTGGCCCGCTCGATGCCGAGGGCGCTGAGCAGGTCCCGCAGTCCGTTGGCGTACGCGCCGGGTGAGTAGTCGCCCCGGGGTTTGGACGACGCCCCGTGGCCGAGCAGGTCGGGGGCGACGACCCGGTGGCGGGCGGCCAGGCCCGGGATGATGTCGGCCCAGGTCGCGGAGGAGTCGCCGATGCCGTGGATGAGCACCACGGCGGACTCGCCCTTGCCGGCCATCCGGTAGGCGAAGCGGTAGCCGTGCAGGTGGCGGGTGCGGACCCGGACCTCGTTGCGGCCCACCGCACGGGGGCCGGGCCGGCCCGGCTGGCGGCTGGGCCGGAAGGGCGAGCGGGCGGTGAAGGGGGCGTCGGCCACGGTTCAGGCCTCCTGCGAAATCGGGTGACGGTCACGGACGGGGCGGCGCGGAACGGGAGCGGATTCGACGACGTCCGGTGCGCCCGTCGCCCGGGCGCCGGGGACGCTCTCGGCGTCGGGCTCGGGATCGAGACCGAGCGACATCAGCGAACGCCAGGGCTGCGCCAGGCCGGGGGTACGCGTCCGCCACGGAGCGAACACCTGGGCCTGCGGGGAAGGAGCGCGGAGGGTGTGCACGGAGGACATGAGAGCCACCTCTGGATAGGTGTGCGAGGGAAGGACGCGGGAGCGCTGCCGCTGGGCTGGGCGGCGCGCGGTCGGAGAAGCCGCCGGCCGGGCGCCGTGCCCGCCGCCCCGGACCCGCCGGCCGCCACCCGCACTCGCCGGGAGCGGACGGACACGCACGCGAAAGGCACCCGACCACGGCCGACGGACGGACGCGGGACGGTCACTCGGCGAGGGCTGACGGACGGACGCGGGACGGTCACTCGGCGAGGGCTGACGGACGGACGTGGGACGGTCACTCGGCGGGAGCCGGCAGACGGACGCGGGACGGTCACTCGGCGGGAGCCGGCGGACAGACGCGGGACGGTCACTCGGCAGGAGCCGGCGGACGGACGCATGGCACTCGCCCGGCGGGAACCGACGGACCGCCGCCAGACGCCCACCCGGCGACAACCGACGGACGCACCCGGGGCGTTCACCCAGCGGGAGCCGGCAGACGGACGCGGTACGTGCGCCCGGCAGGAGCCGACGGACCGCCGCCAGGCACTCGCCCGGCGACAGTCGGCGAACAGACGCCGGACACGCGCCCTGCGACAACCGATGCACCGACACGGGACGTTCACTCCGCGGGAGTCGGCTGGGGCTGCCGGGGTATGGCGTCGGCGTAGCCGGACGGGGCGGGGGCTGACGGGCTCGTCGTACCGGTTCCGGTCTCGGCGAGCGGAGCGCCCCCGGCGGTGCCGGGCCGAGCGGTCGTGCCGGCCCCGGCGAAGGGGCCGGCCGCTCCGGTGCCGTCCACGAGCGTGGGCGGCCTCCGGCCCGGCGTGGCCCGGCGGCCGCGGGTCGTGGCGCGGGCCCGGAGCAGTGAGGCGATCAGCCACTTGCGCAGGGCGCCCAGGTGCGCCGGGGAGCCGTGGACGTCGTCGAACTCCTTGAGGCGCACCCTGGGCAGAGCGGAGGCGAGGAGCTGGTGCTCCGTGGGCGGGATGATCTCGTCCCGGGCGCTGACCACGTACCCGACCGGGATGCCGACCGCGTCCAGGACGTCCGGGCCGAGAGCGAAGTCCGCGAGCAGCGCTCGCAGTTCGGCGTCGGAGGCCGCGCCGGTGAGCCGGCGCAGCGTGGCGACGGTGATGCCCGGCACCCGGGGCCACCAGACGGGGTCGGTGAAGAACCCGGCCACGGGGGCGCCGACGGTGTGGACGGAGCGGATGCGCGGGTCCGCGGCCGCGGCGCGCAGCGCGAGATGGCCGCTGAAGCTGAGGCCGAGGACGGAGGTGCGGGTCACGGCGGCACGGCCGGCCAGCCGGTCCATCAGGAACGGCAGCAGACGCCAGGAGTCCGCGTGGTAGCGCAGGGTGTTCTCCCCGACGCCGGGCATCTCGGTGACCACCGCCGCGTATCCCAGGCGGGCGAGCCGGGGCAGCAGGGGCGCCCACTGCTCCTTGACGCTGACGATGCCGCCCATGACCACGAGCAGCGGCCGACGGCGACGCGCGTCGAGCCCGCTCGCCCAGCAGACCACCGTGCCGTCCGGATGGTCGAGGACCAGGCGTTCGACGCCCCGCCGGCGACGCCAGTCGTCGAAGGTCCGTACGCAGTTGTCCTGGGCCCTGCGACGGACGTCGTCGCCGTGGTACGGGAAGCGGGCGAGCGCGTAGTGCCGGCACGCGTCGAGCGGACGGCCGGCGAAGGCCAGCCGGTCGGCCTCGCCGGTCCACACCCGGGCCCAGGAGGCGGGGTGCCCCGGCTCGTCGTTGGTGATCCTCGGCAGCACGGCCGCCACCTGGCGGTCGCCGATGCCCTGGCCGCGGGCGTGCAGCCGCGCGAACTCCTTGAGTTCCGCGAGATGGTCCATCGCTGTTCTCCGTCTCCTCCGGGGTGCGGGGCCGATGCCCGGGGGATGCGGCCGGAGGGCTCGATGGCCTTCCTGGTCGTACCGGCGGCGGGCGGGGCTGTCCGGTCGTACGGCGGGCGGGCCTCCTGGCCGGGAGCGGGGGACGTCCCCCGGCTGGGCGGCCCGCCCGGGGAAGATGCTGGCCGCCGTCCCTTAAGCCGGGCTGGCGCACGGGTTGCGCCGCGCTAAGCGCTCCCCGGGTGCGCCGTCGGCCGTCCCGGCGGGCCGGGCCCTGCGCCACGGCACACGGCGGCGCGCCGGGCGGGAAGGAGTCCTCCTCACCCCGGCGCGCCGCGCGCGGTCCCTCACCAGTCCAGCAGTCCGTCCTCTCCCCCGTCGGGGTCGTCGCCGTCCGCGTCGTCGCCCAGGGCCTCGGCCACCGCCGCGACCACCCGCGGATCGAGCATGGTGCGCGCGTCCGTGTCCCGTGTGCCGCCGAAACCGGCGTCGCTCACCGCGACGCTGACGACGAAGCCGCCGTCCACGGAGAAGGTACGGAACTGCCATTCGACGCCCGTGCCCGGTGCCCCGTCCGGGGCCAGGACCCGGGCGGGCCGGCCGTCGCCGCTGAAGCCGAAGTCGGTGAAGCGGAACCGCAGTCCCTGCCCGATCGCCTTGCTGTAGGCCTCCTTGAGCGTCCACATGCGCACCAGCGCGGCTCCCCGCCGCTGTGCCGGGAGCCGCTCCAGGACGGTGAGTTCGTGCGGTGTGCAGACGTGGCGGTGCAGCCCGCGCGTGTAGAGCGGACGGTCCGCCCGCTCGGCGTCCACCCCGATCAGCCCCTTGGTGGCGAGCCCGATGAGCAGCAGGTCGTCGGTGTGGCTGAGGCTGATGTCCACCGCGTCGTAACCGCGCAGATAGGGCCGGCCGGTGGGGCCGTACCCGAGTTCGACGGCCTGCGGGGGCACCCGCAGCGCCACCGCGGCGGCGAACTTCAGCAGCACCCGGGAAGCGGCGAACCTCGTCCGCACGTCCGGGTGCGTCATCTCCAGGTACCGGTCCCAGTCGCGGCCCAGCAGGGCGCGCAGCCGCGGGCCGCCCGCCCGGTCCGGCCGCCAGTCGGCGAGCCGGGCGTGCAACACCGCGACCTCGTGCTCCTCCAGGTCCGCGCGCACCTGGTCCCAGGCTCCGTCACGGCCGGAGATCCGCACCGGCTCCCCGAGCGATGGGCTGGGTGCCGTCGTCCTCCGCGCCGTCATCGAAGCCCTCCATTTCCTGCTTGAGATCACCGAGTACGTCGGCGGCGGCTCCGCCGTCGAGGATCCGGTGGTCGAAGGTGAGTCCGAGCCGCATCACCGGGGCGATCGCGAGCCGCCCGTCCCGGACGACCGGCCGGTCGACGACGCGCCCCGCGCACAGCGTGACGGCGGTGCCGCCGCTGGAGTGGAAGCCGTCGACGGGCCGGTGGCCCAGGGAGCTGACCGCCACGGTGCCGAAGACGCCCGGCCGGGAGGCCGGGTCGCGCGTCGCGGCGGCGAAGGCCAGCCGGCCGAGCGGCACCGGCAGCCGCCCGAGCAGCCGGACCCCGCGGAACTCGGGCAGTTGTTCGGTGCCGGGTCCCCGGTAGCGGTCGACGCGGCGCTGGATCTCGTCCAGGCCCGCGCGCTCCAGGCCGGGCAGCAGCGCGGAGAGCACGGTCCGCTCCCCGTCCACGGTGCGGTCCAGCGCCAGCTTGGCGGTGACCTCCGGGAACCGCAGGGTGCGGGGTCCGCGCAGCCCGAACAGCCGCGCCGGGGCGAGTGCCGCGTTGGCCTCCGGGTGCCGGTGCAGCACCCGGCCGGTGGCGTGCAGCAGATAGGTGACGACCGAGTAACGCCGGCCGGCGGCCCTCGCCGCCGCCCGGTGGGCCTGGACGTGTGTCATGTCGATGTCGGTGTCGAGGTGGACGGGCCGCTGCCGGGCGGCGTGCTCCAGGAAGTACAGGGTGTGCCGGCGCCGGCGCTCGGGGTGTGCCCGGGCGGGGGCCGGCGCAGTCCCGCCGGCCCCGGAGCCGGTCATGGCCGCGCCGCCAGCTGGTAGATCTCGCCCAGGCTGCGGGCCTCCAGCAGTCTGCCCACGGGCAGCGAGCGGCCGGCGGCCTGCTCCAGGGCGGTGACCAGTTTCAGCAGGTACAGCGAGTCCCACTCGGGCAGCTGGTCCAGGTCGGCGGAGATCTGGTACTCCTCCAGCGGCATGCCGAGCTCGTCCCTGACGAGACGGACGAAGTCGTCGATGGTGTGCATGGCGTACGGCCCTCCGGGCGGGTGTGTGGGGACGGTCAGATCTTTTCGAGCGCGAAGCCGGACTTGATCCACTTGCTGGACTCGACGGCGACCGCCAGTGCGCGCTGCCCCACGCCGATCTTCTGCAGCAGTGCCTCCAGCTGGAGGAAGGGCAGGGCGTTGCCGTTGTTGCCGGTGTCCGCGACACAGGACACCTCGACGGCGCCGGGCAGGCCGAGTTCCTCCGCGATCCGGCGTGTCATACGGCCGGACAGCTGCGGCGGCAGCAGGAAGTCGACCTGTTCGGGGGTCCAGTCGCGGTCCTCCAGCAGCTCCCAGAGGATCTCCACGGCCATGACGGGGACGGACTCCTCGATGGCCTTGTAGTCCTCGCGCACCGCCTGCCGGTCCTCGTGCCGGTCGGCGAGCCCGAACCAGTCGATGATCTGGCCGGGCTCCCGGCCGAGGCCGGTGAACCGGTTCAGCACACCGCTGAGGGCCAGGCGCTGGCCGCGCGGCTCCGAGGTGATGACGGCGGCGCCGGCTCCGTCGCCGAAGAGGACGTAGTTGACGAGGTCGCTGGGTGCCGCCGCGGACAGGTCCCGGTTCAGGTCGAGGTGCTTGCTGCAGACGTCGCCCCCGATGACCAGGCCGGCCCGGTGTCCTCCGCCGGTGACCATGGTGTGGCCCAGTTGCAGGGCCTGGACGGCGCCGGCGCAGCCGGACTGGAGCTGGTACGTGGGCAGCTGGTCCAGGCCGAGCTGGTCGGCGACGTGGTTGACGGTGGCGGGCATGAGATGGTCCGGGGTCGCGGTGCCCATGACCACGAAGTCGATCTCGTGCGGGGCGAGTCCGGAGGCCGCGAGCGCCTGCTCGGCGGCCCGGGCGCACAGGTCGGCGAGCGACCAGCGCACCTCGCCGGTCTCCAGGTCCCGGGCGAAGTGCCGGGTCCGGGTGCCGATGAACACGTCGATCCACTCCTCGTTGACGCCGAGAGTCCGCGCCAGCGCCGCGTTGTCGACCGGGTCGCCCGGCAGGGCGGTGCCGACCGAGGCGAGGTAGGAGACCGGCCCGGAGGGGGCGGAGCCGTGCTGGGGTGGGTGTTCCGACTGCATACGAGCGGTCCTTCCTTGGAGTCCGTCACGGGGCGGGCGCCCTGCCGTGACCGCGGATCGGCTACGCGACGGCCGAACCGACGCGGTCCTGGAGGTAGTCGACGAGGTCACCGACCGAGGACAGCCGGGGCAACAGGTCCTGCACGCTGATCGTCTCCAGCCCGTCGAGGCGTTCCTGGAGCCGGTCCTTCAGTTCCATGATCATCACCGAGTCGAAGCCCAGGTCCTCGTAGAGCAGCGACAGCCGCGAGACCTCGTCCGTGGCGTAGCCGCCGACCTCCGCGACGGCCTCGATGACGGCGCGGGCCACCGGGTCCGTCGCCGCGTCCTCCGGGGCGGCGGGCAGCACGGCCGTGAGCACGGCACCATGTCCGTTCCCGGCCTGCTGCTCCCGCTGGTGCGGTGCCGCGGTGTCCGGGCGGTCGGGTACGACGCTGAGGTCCGCCGCCGGGGCGGCCCGGACGGCGGTGCGGGCCCAGAACCGGTGCGCGTCGGAGAAGGCGTAGGGGGCCAGCCGCTGCGGCTGCCGCTCCTCCTGCGGGTAGACGGCGTCCCAGCGGGGGTCGAGTCCGCTGCGGAAGAGTTCGGCCAGCGCCTCGGCGAACGTGCGGCCGTCGGCCTCCTCGCCGGACACGGGGGCCACGGTGTGCACGCCGGCTCCGGCGGCGGAGCGCAGGGAGCGCGCCATGCCGCTGAGGACCGGGCGGGGGCCGGTCTCCACCAGGTGGGTGGGGCCCGCCTCCAGCAGCCGGCCCATCGCGTCGCCGAACAGGACGGGGGCGCTGATGTGCTCGGTCCAGTACTTGGCGTCCATCGGCTCGGCCTCCAGGAGCCGTCCGCGCACGGTGGAGTACACCGGGAGCTTGGGCACCCCGCCGCCGGTCTCGTCGGCGAGCGCGGCGAACCGGTCCAGCATCGGGTCCATGAGCGGTGAGTGGAAGGCGTGCGAGACCTCCAGGCGCCTGGTCCTGACGCCCCGTCGCTTCAGTTCGTCGTCGATCCGTCCCAGCGACGCCAGGTCTCCGGAGAGCACGGTGGACCGGGGGCCGTTGACCGCGCCGACCCCGACCAGGGGTTCCGAGGCCACCAGTTCGGTCAGCTCCGTGAGCGGCGCCCGTACGGAGAGCATGCCGCCGCCCTCGGGCAGTTGCTCCATCAGGGCGCCCCGGGCGGCGATCAGCCGGGCGGCCTGCTCCAGAGGGAAGACCTCGGCCAGCACGGCCGCGGCGTACTCGCCGACGCTGTGGCCGAGCAGCAGCGCCGGCGGCACCCCGAGTTCGCCGAGACTGGCCGCCACGGCGTACTCGACGGCGAACAGGGCGGGCTGGGCCCAGCCGGTGCGGTGGACGGCCTCGTCGCCGGAGAGCAGCAGGTCGCGCACCGAGCCGCCGACGTGCGGGGCGAGCGCCTCGTCGGCCTCGTTGAGGAACCTGCGGTACAGCGGCGACTGCAGGTACAGCCGCGCGGTCATCGCCGGGTACTGCGAGCCCTGACCGGTGAACAGCAGCGCCACCTGGGGTCTGCCCGCCGCGTTGCCGACGAGCCGGGCCAGCAGGTCGTCGTCTCCGGCGGCCTCGCGCAGGGTCGTGGCCAGTTCGCCGGTGTCCCGGGCCGGCACCGCGAAGCGGTAGCGGTGGCCCGTCTTGACGCGGTTGCTGCTCCAGGACAGCGGGCCGGCCGGCACCCGGCGCTTCTCCAGCGCGTCGGCCTGGACCAGCAGGTTGCGGCGGAGGGCGGCCGTCGAGGGGGCGGTCAGGGTGAAGACCCCGGCCCCGAGCCCCGTGGCGCCGCCGGCCCGGCCGGTGCGCCCGGACTCCGGGTCCCCCGCCTCGGGGCGGGCGGCGTACGGGGGCGCGGACTCCAGGACGGCGTGGGCGTTGGTGCCGCCCATCCCGAAGCTGCTCAGGCCGCCGATCGCCGGGCCCGAGCGCAGCCGCAGCGGTGCCTTGAGCAGCCGTATCCCCAGTTTGGCGAGTTTCAGCGCGGGGTTCTCGCGGGCGGCGAACCGGCTGGCGGGGACCGTCTTGTGGTGCAGCGACAGGGCGACCTTGATGAGTCCCGCGATGCCCGCCGCGCCCTCGGTGTGCCCGATGTTGCCCTTGACCGAGCCGAGGGCCAGCGGGCGCCCGGAGCGGCCGGCGTGCAGCTGGCCGAGGGCCTTGGTCTCGATCATGTCGCCGAGGACGGTGCCGGTGCCGTGGGCCTCGGTGAAGACGACGTCGGACGGTTCGACCCCGGCCCGCCGGTAGGCGGCGGCCAGCACCTCCTGCTGCGACCAGCGGTTGGGGGCGGTGATGCCGTTGCTGCGGCCGTCCTGGTTGACGGCGGTGCCGCGGATCACCGCGTACACCGGCTGGCCGTCGGCGATCGCGTCCTCCAGCCGGCGCAGCACCACCGCGCCGACCCCCTCGCCCCGGCCGATGCCGTCGGCGTCGGCGCTGAAGGGCTTGCACCGGCCGTCGGGGGCGGACAGCCCGGCCTGGGTGTAGAAGATGCCGAGCGCCGGGGTGAGGGCCACGTTGACCCCGGCGGCGATGGCGGTGTCGCACTCCCCCGCCAGCAGGGCGTTGCAGGCCAGGTGGACGGCGACGAGGGAGGAGGAGCAGGCGGTGTCCACCGCCAGGCTCGGGCCCTTGAGGTCGAGGTGGTACGAGACCCGGTTGGCGGTCATGCAGTAGCCGTTGCCGGAGCCGAGCTGGGCGGTGACCTGGGCGTAGTCGGTCATGTGCAGGTGGGCCCACTCGTTGCCCATGACGCCCACGAAGACGCCGGTGTCGGTGCCGGCCAGCCGCTGCGGGGCGATCCCGGCGTCCTCGACGGCGCGCCAGGCGCACTGGAGCAGCAGCCGCTGCTGCGGGTCCATGGCGGCCGCCTCGCGCGGGGAGACGGTGAAGAACTCGTTGTCGAAGGCGTCCGGGTCGGAGATGAACCCGCCCTCGGTGGTGTTGGAGTGCCCTTCCGCGCCGGTGCGGGAGTGGAATTCGCGGGCGTCCCAGCGTTGTCGGGGCACCTTCTCCACCCCGTCGCCGGAGCGCATCAGCATGTCCCAGTAGGCGGCGGTGTCGGGCGCTCCCGGGAACCGGCAGTCGATGCCGACGATGGCGACGGGCCTCATCGATTCTCGCCCTCCATCGCCCGCAGTTCCTCCACCAGGTGCTCGGCCAGTGCCGCGACGGTCGGGTAGTCCCAGGCCACGGTGGGTTCGAGGACGAGGTCGAAGTCCTCCTCGATGTCGCCGCACAGGCTCAGCGCCGCGACCGAGTCCAGGCCGTACTCGGCCAGCGGCACGGTCGGCGAGATCTCGGACGGCGTGCGCCTGAGGTAGAGGGCGATCCGGTCGGCGAGCCAGCTGCTCAGCGACTCGACGGTGTGTGCGGTGTGCTCGTTGTTCGCGGTGCGGTCGGTCGCGGGGACAGTCATGGGAGAACTCCTCGGTGAAGGCGCGTCGGGTCCGGCCGGCCGGCGGTCAGCCGGCCAGCGGGGTGTCGTAGAGGTCGTAGCTGCGGCGTTCGTGGAAGCGTCGGAGCACTTCCTCGTGCACCCGGCCCTCGCATCCGGGCGGCAGGTCGGCCGGGCGCTGCCCGAGCCGGCGTGCGAGCCGGTGCAGTGCGGCGGCCACCCAGGCCGGGTCGGCCAGGAAGGGATCGTCACCTCCCTGCGCCCCGCGCCAGACGCCGAGGACGGACGCGGCCGCGAGGAACACCGCGTAGCGGTCGGCGAGCGCGAAGCTGGCGGGGCTGGCGAGGGCGGTGCGGTCCTGCGGGGAGAGGCTGAGGCTGTCCTCCTGGAGCTGGCGCAGCTGGTCCAGCATCCGCATGACGAGTGCCTGGACCGCGAGTTCCTCGGGGGAGCCGCTCGGCAGACCGTCGGCGGCGGCGACCAGGGAGGCGCTCAGGCTGTCCCGGCCGCTGGCGAGCGCGAGGTTCTCGAAGGGGATGCCGGGCAGCCCCTCCCGCGGCCGGAACAGGCTCTGCGGGGCCTCGTCGCCCGAGAACCAGGCGCGCCGGGCCAGCCGGGACAGCTGCGGGATGATGGTGGCCTGGCAGGCCGCGGAGCCCGCGTGGCCGAGGCTCAGTACTGGCAGGTCGCGCACGTGCTTCTGGAAGAGGCCGAACTCCCCCTCGCGGACGTAGAACCGCGCCCCGAGCACGATCGACAGGTCGTACATGGTGTCGGTGAGCATCTTGGGCACCAGGTACTTCACGGCCGCCGCGTACACGCTGGTCTCGTCGGGCAGCAGGTGCACCGCCCGGGTGCCGACCGTCGCCATGCTGTCGCAGATGAGCAGGTCGAGGAAGGCGCCGGTGAGGGTGGCGGAGGCGTGCGGGATCTCCATCACCGACCGCCGGTAGAGCTGGCGCCCGAGGGCGAACCGCACCACCGTGCGCAGGCTGGTGTCGAGGGCGCCGACGGCCATGCTGGGGACGGCGCTGCGGGTGATCTGGAAGGAGCGCAGCGCCAGTTCCACGCCCTGGCCCCGGGCGCCGAGGAGGGTGCTGTCGGGCACCGGGCAGTCGGTGAAGTCCAGCCCGGACAGCCGGCAGCCGCGCACCCCGACGGCGGTGTAGCGGGGCAGGACCGCGAACCGCTCCGCGTCGAGCTGGTCGCGTTCGACCAGCAGGACCGAGTGGCTGCGGCTGCCCGGACTGTCGTCGGTACGGCTGAACAGGGCGAAGGCGTCGGCCCGGTCCGCGTTGTTGATGACCTCCTTGCGGCCGTTCAGGCGGAAGCCGCCGGGCACGGGGTCGGCCCGGAACTCGTTGCGTACGAAGTCGTTGCCGTGCGGCAGCTCGTGGTAGGCGACGGAGACCTTGGAGCCGCCCAGCAGCAGTTCCGCGGTGCGGCGGCGCTGCTGCTCGCTGCCGGCCGTCCACACGTTGACGGCGGCCATGAAGGAGGTGATGCCGTAGCCGAGGCCGAGGGCCACGTCGCGCCGGAACACCTGGCGCATCACGCGGACGAGCGTGTCGAGCCGGTCCAGCCGCCCACCGAACTCGGTGGGCACGAACTCGGCGTTGAGGACCATGTCGTCGAGGAGCCGCTCACCGGCGACGGGCAGTTCCCCGGCCTCGTCGGCGGCGAGCAGCCCGGCGGCGCCGAGCGGGTTGGCGGGGTCCTGGGGGTCCCCGAATCGGCTCTCCAGGTCGGCGATCCTGGCCTGGACGGCGTTCTCGCGCGCCTGGTGCGTGGCCGGGTCGGTGGCAGGGGCGGTACCGGTCGGGGCTGCCTTGCCGTGCAGCCCCTGGACCGCGGGATCACTCAGCATGACGTCCCCTCGGGTGTCCGGGTGCCGCCGACGGCGGCCCGGGTGTCGGTCTGTCCGTGCGGTACGGCGGCCGGCGGACCGCCGTCACCGCCGGGTGCGTGGGCGCGCGGGGTCGCGGCGCCGGGTGCGTGCGCGCGCGGGGCGGCATCGCCGGATGCCCCCGTACCCCGCCCGGTGTTCCCGCCGAGCGAGAACGGGATCAGGGAGAACAGTTCGCCCGCCTCCCGTGCGGCCCGCAGCCGCTCCAGCAGCGGCGGGTAGGCGTCGGGGTCCCCGGCGTCCGGTTCGCCCAGCTTCCCCAGCAGCCGGTCGAGGACGGGCCACAGCCAGACCCCGTCGCGCCACAGCTCCCCGGTGCGCCCGGCCCGCGCCGCCCGGTGGTTGTGGGTCCACAGGCCGAGGCAGGCGGCGCCGGCCAGACACAGGCTGTAGTGGCGGGCCACGTCGAAGGCGGCGGGCGGGACGTCGGAGACGACGGCGCGGTACGCGTCCATCTCTTCGTGGACCCGGCCGGTGACCGCGAGCAGCCGCTCCGCCGCGCCCAGCGCGCCCTTGAGCTCCGGCCGACGGCCGGCCTCGGCGCGCAGGGCCGCCACCGACGCAGGCAGCGTGGCCATGATGCCGCTGCCGCGCCGGGCCACCAGGGACAGCCGCCCCGGGTCCAGCGGGGGCAGCCCGGTGGCCAGGTCGAAGGCGCGGACGGCGCCCTCGGTGTCGCCGCCGCCGCGCAGCCAGCCGCGGGAGAGCGAACGGAACTGGTTGACCAGGGAGTTGAGGTTGACCAGGGTGTTCCCGTCGAAGAGGCCGACGATGCGGTGGTCGCGGTCGACCTTCTGGAACATGCCCCGGGCGTGGACGTCCTTGAGGAAGGCCCGGGCCCCGAGCAGCCGGGTCAGCTCGACGATCACGCCCTCGGTCCCGGTGGGCACCAGGTACTTGGTGACCGCGGCGGCCACGCTCAGCTCGTCGGGAACGGTGTGCACGGAACGGGCGGCGACCGTGGCCAGCGCCTCTCCGGCGAGGACGTCCGCTGCGGCCGAGGCGAGCACGTGCCGCGCCTGCGGCAGGTCGATCAGCCGCCGTCCGAACAGCTCGCGCCGCTCGGCGAAGTCCAGGGCGATGGCCAGCGCGTGGTCGGCGGCGCCCAGCGACAGGGAGGCGCACATGGTGCGGGTGAGCTGGAGGGCCTTGAGCACGGTCTCGACGCCGCCGCCCTCCCCGCCGACCGCCGCGTCCGCGGGCACCGGGGCGTCGTCGAAGGCGATGCCGCTGATGTCGGCGCCCCGGATGCCGTGCGTGCGGATCTTGTCCACGCAGCGGTAGTGCTCCCCCTCGGTCAGCCGCCGCTTGTCGACGAGCAGCACGGTGAAGCCGCGCGGCCCGCCGTCGTCGCCGGTGCGGGTGAGGACCGACAGGAGGCTGCCCCGGGTGGCGTTGTTGATGAGCCACTTCTCGCCGCTGATGCGCCAGCCGCCCGCGCCGTCGCGCTCGCCCCGTACGTCGCCGGCGAGGAGGTCGCTGCCGTGGGCGCGCTCGGTGAGGGCGAGCGAGACGGGCACCCCGGCCCGGATGTCCGCGGCGAGGCCGCGGGCCTGCTCGGCGGTGCCGGAGATCCAGACGCAGACCCCGCCCAGATAGGTCTTGCCGTGTCCGACGGCGACGGTCAGGTCGCGGCGGGCCACCACCCGCATGACCTGCATGACGGTCTCGTAGTCGGTGAGCCTGCCGCCGTGCTCGGCGGGGATGTAGAACTCCTGGAGGCCCCAGCCCTCCAGCACCCGGCAGAGGTCGGCCGGGAACTCCTCGTTCTCGTCCAGTTCCAGGCTGCGGGCGTGGGAGAAGGGCGTACCGGGGTCCTCGGGGTCGCCGAGCAGCGACTCCAGCTCCTGTGCGACGCGGTAGGGGGGGTGGTCCATGGTTCAGCCCACCGGTGCCATGGACGGGTCGGCGGCCGGGGCGCCCTGCGCGCCGTCCGCGTCCCCGGCGACGAGCGTGCGCACCGACGGGTCCAGCACGGAGTGCAGTGCGGTGACCGCCCCCTGGAGGAACAGTTTGCGCATCAGCGTCCGCTGGATCTTGCCGCTGGTGGTCCTGCGCACGGTGCCGGGGCGGACCAGCAGCACGTTGCCCGCCGGGACGGCGAACTCCATGCCGATGTGCCGCTGGATCTGGGTGGCGACGTCCTTCAGGTCCGCGCCGGCGGCGGCGGCCCGGATCTCGTGGATCACCACCAGGTGCTCCTGGCCGCCGCTGTCGACGGCGAAGACGGCCCCGGCGCCGATCGCGGGGTCCAGGCCGCGCACCGCGCTCTCCACGTCGTACGGGTAGATGTTGCGGCCGTTGATCAGGACCATCTCCTTCAGACGGCCCGTCACGAACAGCTCGCCGCCGCTGCCCATGACGCCCATGTCGCCGGTGCGCAGCCAGGCGCCCAGCTCCCCCTGGCCGGCGATCCGGGCGCCGAAGATCTCGGCGTTCACCTCGGGCCGCTCCCAGTAGCCGGAGGCCACACTGGCGCCGCGCACCCAGATCTCCCCGACCCGGCCCTCGGGCCGCTCGGCGAGCGTCTCGGGGTCGACGATCCGCACCTCGAAGTCCTCGGCCAGCGCGACCCCGCTGCTGACCAGGGTCCGTCGCGGGGCGCCCAGGTAGGGGCCCGTCAGGGTGCCCTGTTCCAGTCCGGCCGCGTCGACCTCGCGCAGCAGCGCGCCGCGGGTCTTGGGGGTGCCGGTGACCAACAGGGTGGTCTCGGCCATGCCGTAGCAGGGGAACATGGTCTCCGGGCGGAAGCCGTAGGGCCCGAAGCGCTCGGTGAACGCCTGCAGGGTCTCGGCCCTGACGGGTTCGGCTCCGTTGCAGGCGGTCCGCCACGTCGACAGGTCCAGGCCCTCCAGCTGTGCGTCGGTGACCCGGCGGACGCACAGGTCGTACGCGAAGTTGGGGCCGCCACTGGCGTTCACGCCGTACTCGCTGACCAGTTCCAGCCAGCGGGCGGGCTTGCGCAGGAACGACACCGGCGGGATGAGCACGCTCGTGGTGCCAAGCCACAGCGGCTGGAGGATGTGCCCGATGAGCCCCATGTCGTGGTAGAAGGGCAGCCAGCCGCCGATCATCGTGTCGGGGGTGTTGCCGGTGGAGCGGGCGATGGCCGCCTCGTTGGCGAGCAGGTTGCCGTGCGAGACCATCACGCCCTTCGGGGCGCTGGTGGACCCCGAGGTGTACTGCAGGAACGCCAGGTGGTCCGGGGTCAGCTGCGGGTCGCGCCAGGCGGCCGCGTCACCGACCGGGCCCTGGTCGGTGGGCAGGCAGACCACGTCCGAGAATCCCTCGGCCGCCAGCCACGCCTCCACCTCGGGGGCGTGCTCGGCGAGGGTCAGCACGGCGCCGACGCGGGCGTCGCGGACGATGCCGGACACCCGGCGGAAGTGCTGGCCCTGCTCGGAGGGCAGCGGCGCGGGCACCGCGACGGCCCCGGCGTACAGGCAGCCCGTGAACGCCTTCACGAAGTCCAGGCCCGAGGGGTACAGCAGCAGCACCTGACGCCCCGCCAGTCCCCGTTCCTGCAGCCAGGACGCGATGTCCTTGGCCGCACGGTCCAGGTCCCGGTACGGCAGCCGCTCGGGCACCTTGCCCCGTACGCCGTCCGCGAGGAACACGAACGCGTCCGTGTCACCCCGTTCGTCCGACCGCGTCAGCACGACCTCCGCGAATGAACCGAATTCCGCCACCGTCTTTCCCCTCGCCTCGAAGCGACTCGTATCGCGTTGAAATCGGCCGGCCCGGCCGAACCGGCCGTCTGCCGGACCCGTCGTGCCGATCGTCGGGTCCGTCTCTAAAGCCCCTCTTGCGGCCGGTGTCACTCCCGCCGGCCGGGGCCGTCCTCCACCCGGCCGCGCCCCCGCAATTGGGCCCACAGCTCCCGTTCGCACGGGGAGAGGGGCACGTCGGGGACCAGGCGCTCGGGGTGCGCGGGCGGCGGCTCGTCGAGCGGGGGCGCGACCGCGCCGCCCGGTCTCCCGGGGTCCGGCTCGTCCAGCCACCACTGCTTGGCCTGCTCCACGGAGGCCGGCGGCACCATGCCGAAGATGACGGCGAGCGCGCCGAACCCGTCCACGAAGAACGTGACGACGCCCTTCCTGATCCGCCGCGCCGCCGGGCGCGCGGACCACCACCCCCTGCCGGGCGAAGCGGCCACGCCCGCCGCCTCAGGACGAGCGCCGGGTGAAGTCCGTCCGCAGACGGACGTGCGCCGGCGGCGTCGGCAGGTGTTCCCCGGTCAGGTCGTACCGGAACGACACGGTGCCGTCCGCGTCCTCGCCCGTCTCGGCGAAGCCCAGGGACGGGTACAGACCGCGCACCCGGTGGTTCTTGGCCGTGGGGCGGTAGCGGGCGTACACGGCGGCCGCACCCTGGGCCCGCGCCTCGTGCAACACGGCGGCCAGGCAAGCCTGTTCGATGCCGCGGGCGAACACCCGGCAGCTCAGCAGCATGTTGTCGATGTGCCAGCCGCCGGCCGCCCCGCCGTCCGTGCCGACGCCGCTGACCAGGACCGCTCCGACCAGACCGTTGTCCCCGAACCGGTCCGCGGAGCGGATCGCCAGCACCAGCCCGTCGGAGGACTCGTGCAGGTCCCGCACGTCGGCCTGCTGGAGCCGCTCGGTGGTGAGGTTGAACTGGTTGGTGCGCAGCGTCACCTGGGAGACCCGCGCGATCTCGTGGTCCCGCGGGGGCGAGAGGGTGACCTCGACGCCCAGTTCCGCGAGGTAGTCCTCCATGGAGTCCGAGCCCTCCAGGAGGTCCTGGCGGGCCACCTCGGTGCGGTACTGCGTCGGCCGGGCACGGTCCTCGGCCGTCAGCTCCCGTACGTCGAACCAGCCGTCGGCGAGCAGCCGTTCGACGTGCAGGGCGGGTTCCTCGTCGAGCCGGACCACGGCGACGCCGGGCAGGCTACGGGAGACCAGACCGCACTCGAACGGCGAGTCGTCGGCGAAGACGAAGCTGTCCACACCGAGGTTGAGCCGCTGGGCGATCTCCAGCAGATTCCGGTCCTTGGGTTCCCAGTTGGCGGTGACCTGCACGAAGTCGCTCTCCCGCAGGGCCATGTCGGGGTGCTCGCGCAGCACGGCGCGGACCGGCTCGATGTCGTTCTTGCTGCACACCGCGAGCAGGACGCCCTGCGCGCCGAGTTGTCCGACGGCCTTCTGGAACCGGCCGAACGCCTCGCCCCGGTAGGTGGTGGCGGCGGCGATGCCGTCCGGGCCGTCGTCGCCGAGGATGCCGTCCCACAGGGTGTTGTCCAGGTCGACCACCAGCACCTTCTTGGTGCGCCCGCGCAGCACGCGGGCCAGGTGGCCGACCTCCCGGGCGTAGCCGGCCAGGATCTCCTCGCCGAACTGCACCTTGGCGTAGGCGGCGAGCCGCGGCTCGTTGACCGGGCCGCCGGCGGCGACCAGAGGTTCGAGGTCGACGACGTGGACGCGTTCGTGCACGACGGCCAGCCGCAGCAGCCCGGCGTTGAACTCCCGCCAGATCACCCCGAGCCGCGCCCGGGAACGGGCGTCGACGAGGCGGCGCAGATGGCCGCGCAGCAGGGGCACGGTGTTGAGGACCAGGGTGCCGCCGCCGCGCGTGACATAGCGTTCCACGAGCGAGCTGATCAGGTTCAGCTTCCCGGCGGTGACGCGCTGGACGTCCTCCACCAGCCAGGGGTGCGGCAGTTCCCCGAAGACGATCTCGGCGTCCAGTACGCACAGCGCCAGATCGGCGTCGTACATCTCGCTGGCGGTGTTGTGGAGGTCGCGGCGCCACGCGTCGTAGTCGCCCTCGTGCAGCTTCGACAGCAGTCCGTGACGGGCGAGTTCGGCGGTCAGCGGGGCCGTGAGCCCGCTGAGGGTGGAGCCGCCGGTGACCGCGACGGTGATCGTCTCGGTGCCGGGGTGCTCGCGCAGCACCTCGTCCCGGTCCAGCCGGGACAGCAGCTGCCCGGCTCGCGCCAGGTCCGGCGCCGGGGGCCCGGCGGGGTCCCCCGCCGCGGCCAGTTCGGACAGCAGACCGGGCACCTCGTCGTACGCGTCGGCGAGGCGTCCTTCGGCGTGGAGGGCGCGCAGCCGGTCCAGCGGTCCGGTCCGCTCGCCCACGGCGGTGTTCACAACCGTGGCCATGGTGTCTCCATTCACTGAATCGCCCGTCGCTCGGCGCCCCGCGGTGTCCCGAGAGCACCGACGCGGGCCCGCGCCCCATCCCGGACACGGACCCACCACCACTGCCGGTGGCCGCACCGAGCGTGCCGAGCGCGTCTTAAGCGCCCCTTGAGCGCGAGGAGCGCGCTGCTTCAGGCCCGCAGGGCCCGGGCTTTCAGGGGCGCGGAGCCTGGGCTTTCAGACCCGCAGGGCCCGGGCTTTCAGGAGCGCGGGGAACTGCGCGAGAAGCCCCACCGGACCCGCACCCGACCACGCCCCCGACCACGCCCCCAACACCGCACCCGCGTCCCGTGACGCACGCTGCGCATGCGGCTCCTGGCGCCTGCCCGGAGGAAAGCTGCCGATGTGCCGCAAGTCCAGTCATGTGACTGGTTTTCACAGTGACGCAGACCACGTTGAACGTTGAAGCTACTGGAGGCGCCACCGCACACCGGTGATGTCGCCCGCACCTCCGCACGGCGCTCGACCCATGCACCTTTCGAGGCACGTCAGCGTTCAGTAGCCCGAGGCATCTTCTCCCCACGCAGCCAGGAGGTCTGTGAAGCATGCCCCTGAGCCATCTGTCCCTCCGAGACCGGGCCCTGTTCCGGCAGTTCGGCCATGGACCCGAGGTCCCCGTCCCCGACCCGCTCCTCCACCACGCCTTCGAGCGATGGGCCGCCACCACACCGCACGCGGTCGCCGCCGAGCACCAGGGCACGACGATCACGTACGGCGAGCTGAACCGCCGTGCCACCCGGCTCGCGGCCGTACTCGTCCGGGAGGGCGTACGGCCGGGCGATCACGTCGGCCTCTTCGTACGCCGCTCCCTCCCGATGCTCGTCGGGCTGCTCGGCACGCTGAAGGCCGGCGCCGCCTACGTCCCGCAGGACATCGGCCTCACCCCCGCCGCCCAGCTCAGGCACGTCATCCGTACCGCCGGAACCCGGGTCGTCCTGACGCAGTCGGAGCACACGCTGCGGGTGCCCCTGCCCTCCACCGGACACCGGCTGATCACGCTCGACGACGATCCCGCCGGCCCGCCCGCGTCAGGGCCGGTCCGTCTCGAACGGCCCGTACGCCCCGACGACGGCTGCTACGTCCTGTTCACCTCCGGCACGACCGGCAAGCCCAACGGGGTGAAGGTCACCCACCGCAACGTCGCGAACATCCTCCTCACCGCCCCCGGCGACCTGGGCATCCGCCCCGGTGACCGGGTCGCCCAGCTCCTCAACATCGCCTTCGACATGGCCGCCTGGGAGATCCTCGGCTGCCTCGCCCACGGCGGCACGCTCGTCGTGCGCGGCAAGGACGTCACGGCGGCGGCCCGTACGGCGGACGTGCTGATCGCGACGCCGACGGTGCTGGCCGGGATCGACCCGGCGGACTGCCCCCGGGTGCGGACGGTGGCGGTCGCGGGCGAACCGTGCCCGCGCCCGCTCGCGGACGCCTGGGCCCGGCGGACCGCCTTCCACAACTCCTGTGGGCCCACGGAGACGACGATCGTCAACACGATCCGCCGGCACCGCGTGGAGGACGCGCTCCTCACGATCGGCCGCCCCACCCCCAACAACACGGTGTACGTCCTCGACGAGCACCGGCGTGCGCTGCCCATCGGGGAGGTCGGCGAGATGTGGGCGGGAGGTGACTGCGTGTCGGCCGGCTACCTCGGCAACGAGGAGCTGAACGCCGAGCGGTACGCCCCCGATCCGTTCCTCGGCGGCGGACGCCGCATGTTCCGCACCCGCGACCTCGGCCGCTGGACACCGGACGGCGAACTCGAACACCTGGGCCGTACCGACGACCAGGTCAAGGTCCGCGGCTTCCGTGTGGAGCTCGACTCCGTCTCCTCGGTGCTGGAGTCGGTGGCGGGCTGCTCCCGCGCCGTCACCCTCAAACGGGACGCCCGCAGCCTGGTCTCCTTCGTCTGCCCCGCCGACGTCGACCCGGACACGGCCCGGCGCGCGGTGGCCGACGCCCTGCCGTACTACTGCGTGCCGGCCACGGTCCTTCCGCTGGCCGCGCTGCCGGAGACGGACCGGGGCAAGGTCGACCGGGCGGCACTGCTGCGGCTGGCGGCGCAGCGGGAGGAGGCCGCGCGGGCGGTGCCGGTTCAGGACGAGGGGGCAGCCCTGCTGCCGGTGCCGGTGGTGCCGTCCGTGCGCGAGGGGGCGGCCTGATGACGTCGTCCGTGGAGACCGCGTCCGCCGAGGCGGGAGGCGGCACGCCCACAGCATCCCCGGCGCCTCCCGCGACTCTCGCCGAACTCCCGCCGCTCACGTCCGCGCCCCGCCGCCTCCTCAAGCACCCCCGCCTGATGCACTACAACCGCCTGGCGGCCCTGGTGATACTGGCCAACATCGTTCTGCTGGCGGCGAGTTGGGCTCCGACGGCCGAGACCATCGGCTACGCGTCCCTCGCGAACCTCGCGCTCGCCGTGGTGGTACGGCAGCAGTACGTCGTCAACCTCCTCTTCCGGCTGGCGACCTGGGCGCCGACCAGCTGGCCGCTGAAGGCGCGGTGGACGCTCGGCAAGGTGTACCACTTCGGCGGACTGCACGTGGGCGGGGCGCTGGCCGGGACGGCGTGGTTCCTCGCGGGAGCGGTCGTGGCGACCGTCGCGGGGGTCGACCCGGCTCTGGTCACGGTGAGTTGGACTCTTGTCACCCTGCTCGCCATCATCGTCGTCACCGCTCTGCCACCCTTCCGTGCCCGCTTCCACGACCACTTCGAGAAGATCCACCGCTTCGGCGGCTGGAGCGCCCTCGTCCTGTTCTGGACGCACACGCTGCTGGGCGGGCAGGGGCCGGTCGCCCTGGGGGTGCTGGCCGTGGTCACCTTCAGCGTCGCCCTGCCCTGGCTGCGGCTGCGCAGGGTGGACGTACGGATCGAGAAGCCCTCCCCGCACGTCGCGCTGGCCCGTTTCGACCACGGCGTGACCCCCTTCGCGGGGTCCTCCACCGCCATCAGCCGCAGCCCGCTCACCGAGTGGCACTCGTTCGCCAACGTGCCCTCCCCCGGCGAACCCGGCTTCCGTCTGACCATCTCCCGGGCGGGCGACTGGACGGGCTCGTTCATCGACGACGCGCCCGCGAAGGTCTGGGTCAAGGGCATCACCACGGCCGGGGTCGCCAACATCGAGACCCTGTTCAGCAAGGTGATCTACGTCGCCACCGGCAGCGGCATCGGCCCCTGCCTGCCGCATCTGCTGGCCGCCGAGGTGCCCTCACGGCTCGTGTGGGCGACGCGTGATCCCCGCAGGACCTACGGCGACGGCCTGGTCGACGAGATCCTCGCCGTCCAGCCGGACGCGGTGGTGTGGGACACCTCGCGGCACGGCAAGCCGGACATGGTGCGGCTCGCGTACACGGCGTACCGCGACTTCGGCGCGGAAGCCGTCATCTGCATCTCCAACAAGAAGCTGACCTGGCAGGTCGTCCACGGCCTCGAGCGACGCGGCATTCCCGCGTACGGCGCGATCTGGGACTCATGACGGACCGCCGGAATCGACGAACGAGGCAGAGATGAGGACTCGAAATGAACACCCTCAAGATCGAACGCCATGACGACGTCGTCACGGTACGGCTCCACCGGCCGCACGTCCTGAACGCCCTCAGCAGCGAGCTGCTGGCCGAACTCCTCGACGTACTGGGCCCGTTGGACCGGGACCCGGGCGTCGGCTGCTTCGTCGTGACCGGTTCGGAGAAGGTCTTCGCGGCCGGTGCCGACATCAAGGAGATGGCCGGGAAGTCGGCCGTGGACATGGCCACGGAGGACTACTTCGCGGGCTGGGAGGAGTTCGCCGCTTTCCGGACGCCGAAGATCGCGGCGGTCAACGGCTATGCGCTGGGCGGCGGTTGCGAGCTGGCGATGATGTGCGACCTGGTCATCGCGGGCGAGTCGGCGGTCTTCGGCCAGCCGGAGATCAAACTCGGCGTGATCCCCGGCATCGGCGGCACCCAGCGGCTCACCCGCCTGGTCGGCCGCGCCAAGGCCATGGACCTGATCCTCACGGGCCGCACGATGAGTGCCCGCGAGGCGGAGGCGGCGGGGTTGGTGTCGCGGGTGGTCCCGGACGACCGCGTCCTCACCGAGAGCGCGGAAGCCGCCGCGACCATCGCCTCCTACGGCCGCCCGGCCGTCACGGCGGCCCGTGAGTCGGTCGACCGGGCCCTGGAGACCGGTCTGCGCGACGGGCTCCTCTTCGAACGGCGCGTGTTCCACGCCCTGTTCGCGACGGAGGACCAGAGGGAGGGGATGAGCGCGTTCCTGGAGAAGAGGACACCCGTCTTCAAGGGCCGCTGACGGGGTGAGCCGACCCGGTGGGCGGGGCGGCGGACGGGCACGCGGTCCGCCGCCCCGCGTCATGTGCGGGTGATCGGCCCGTGTTCCGCCGGGGCAGGACGGGAGCCGGATCAGGGCGGTGCCCGGATGTCCGGGCGAGGGGCTGGGCGACGGCACGACCGCGGGGAGCGGCGCCCGATGCTGCCGAATCCGCGCTGTTCGCGTGCTCGTCCGCTCCGCCGGCGCCGTGGCCGCGATGAGCCGCCCGCGCGAGCAGGAGTGCCGGCCGAGCCCGCGGGAGGCAGGGACATGTGGGGTCTGACCGAGGGGTCGAGGCCGAGGCCCCCACCGGCGCCGAGCCGCCGCAGGTCCGCCCCTGATCGGCGACACGGGACCATCCGCGTGTCCTGGGAGGGCAGGCCCGGCCGGGCTGATCCGCCGGGCTGAGCTAGGAGCGTGGGGCAAGCGCCGTCGCCGCGAAGGACGCCTTGTCCCGGGAGGTGGTGCCGTCGGTGATCCACCAGTGCGTGGGGTTCTCGCCATACGTGGCGAACAACTGGCCGGACCCCCAGTTGAGGATCAGCTCGTCCTTGCCGTCACCGTCGAAGTCGGCGGCTCCCGCGGGGCGGGTGTGGCGCGACTTCTCGGGCCCCTTCCGCACGTTGCGCTGGACGGGGGTGCGCTGGTCGCCGTCGATGAAGGTGGCGCCTTCGTAGGTGGCGACCAGGATGCCGTCGCGGCCGTCGCCGTCCGGGTCGGCGGCCACGTATCCGCCGGGCCCGTAGTCGGTGCCCGCGCCCTCGGGCGCCTCGGGCAGCCGGTACTCGACCGGCTCTCCACCGCTGCCGGGGTACACGTCCAGCGATCCGATGACTTCGGACGACGTCGTATCGGAGTCGGGCTCGTTGTTGTGGCCGCCGTCGTCCCCCACGGCCACATCGCGCTGCCCGTCGCCGTCGAAGTCTCCGAACGCGTGGGCGTTGCCGGCACGCAGCTCCTTGCCGTTCGCGGACAGGCCGGTGCCGCGGCGGGCCGGGTAGAGGGTGTTGCCGGACTGTTCGCCGTCGTTCGACGCGTGGAGCAGCAGGGACGTCGCGCGCGGCTTGCCCGACGGGTCGATGGCGTCGACGACGAGATCACCGTCCTCCGGCAGCCGCAGGCCGGTGTCGGTGCGCGTCGGCACGCCGGAGCGTGCGAACGGGCCGTACAGCACCACCAGGGGCGTCTCGTCGCCCAGGGCCAGCTCGGTCCTCGCGCGTCCGGCGAGGTCGGGGTGCCCGTCCCCGTCGAAGTCGCCGCGCACCACGTACTGAAGGCCCAGCCTGGTCACACTCCGCGGCAGCCGCACCGCGCTCGCCCCGCCCTTCGCCGCAGGTCCGCCGGGCCCGCCCCAGGTCACGTACGGGGCGGTGCGGTAGTCCTCGTCGCTCGGGGTCTCCACGTACGTGTCCCTGGCGGTCGTGACGAAGTCCGGAAAGCCGTCGCCGTCGAGATCGGCGACCGTGTCCGGGAGTGCGCCCTCGAACGCGGCCACCCCTTTCTGCGGTTCCGGCAGCCCCAGGTCTCTGCGGCGGTAGACCGTGCGGGTCGAGGGGTCGAGCCCTTTCGCCGAACCGTAGAGCACGGCGACCCGCTCACCGCCGGGGAGGGACAGCATGAAGTCGCGGTACCCGTCGCCGTTGATGTCGTCGGGGTCCTTCGACCCCTTCCCGGGAGCCGGCGACCGGCTCTGCGCGGGCGCACCGGGCACCGGTACGGGGACCTCCGGGACGGGGACCTCCCGACCGGGAGCGTTCGACGTCGTCCCGGCGGTCGGCGCCGGGCTCTCGGCGGGCGAGCCGGACACCGGGGCTTCGTGGTCCGTCCCGTCGCCACCGCAACCGGCGAGCGGAGCGAGCACGACACAGACGGCGCAAACAGCCAAGGCCGACAAGGCGGTGCGGGACTTCATGTGTCTCACCCTCACATCCCGCGCCGCTCCGGCACCAGGGCGGGACGGGTGTTGCCCGGCGCGGTCGGTCGCCGACGAGGTCATCGATCCACGAGAGGCCAGGGGGCGCTGCGCGCACCTCGTCGGCGTCACGCGCCGCCGCGGCACCGGAACGCCCGCCGAGCACGGACGGAGCACTCAGGGGATGCCCGCACAGCGGCGGTCGGCTCCGGGCGTTCGGCAACGCCCGGAGC